>JAFEDM010000515.1 GCA_018241625.1 Pseudomonadota bacterium
CCTTGGCCTGACCGGGCTGCGCGGCGTCCACGTCGGCCTTCACGATCCGGCCGTGCGGGCCGGAGCCCTTCACGGCGGACAGGTCCAGCCCCTTCTGCTCGGCGATCCGCCGGGCGAGCGGTGAAGCGAAGGTGCGTTGGCCTTTCTGCTCCTCACCCGCTCGCGGGGGAGGTGTCGGCGCAGCCGACGGAGGGGGCGGCGCGCCGGCGGGAGCCTTTGCCCCCTCCGTCACCTTCGGCGACACCTCCCCCGAACTCTTCGGTTCTGGGGAGGAGCTTTCCGCCTTGGGCGCAGGCGGCGCGGACGCGCCCACGTCCTCGCCCGACAGCCGCGCGATCGGCGCGTTGACCTTCACGCCCTCCGTGCCTTCGGGGACCAGGATCTCCTCGACGGTGCCTTCGTCGACGGCCTCCACCTCCATGGTCGCCTTGTCCGTCTCGATCTCGGCGATGACGTCGCCGGAACGCACGGCGTCACCCTTCTTCACGTGCCACTTGGCGAGCGTGCCCTCCTCCATGGTCGGAGACAGGGCCGGCATCAGGACGTCGATGCTCATGACGCGCGATCCAGGAACAGATCGGCGCAGGCCTCGACGATCGCGTCGCAGTCCAGCCGATAGCGCCGGTAGAGGTCCACGAGGTCGCCCACCTGGCCGAAGCTGTCGGTTCCGAGGCTGGAGACCCGCTGGCCAAGGACGCCGCCCAGCCAGGACAGGGTCGCCGGCGAGCCATCGATGACGGTCACCAGACCGGCGCCCGGCGCGAGCTGCCCAAGCACGGCCTCCGCGTGACTGACGGCCCGGCTCCCCTCGCGCCAGCGCGCCCGGCGGCTTGCGATCCAGTCCCGATGCAACAGCCCCGGCGACACCACGTTGAGCACGCCCAGGCCCGGCAGGTCATCGCCGAGCGCCTCGGCCGCCTCCAGCACCTCCGGCGCCACCGCGCCGCAGAACACGATGGCCGCCTCGCAGCCGGCGCCCGGCGCTTTCAGCCAATAGGCGCCTTTCAGGGCGTCCTCGCGCCACGCGTCCCCGTCTCGCGCGGCCTGTGCGATCGCGCGCGTCGTCAGCCGCAGGTAGACCGACCCGCCGTCGTCGGCCTGCATGTGCTCGAATGACCAGCGCATCACCTCCGACAGCTCGTCGACGAAGGCTGGTTCGAAGTAGGTCAGCCCGGGCTGGCCCATACCGACCAGCGGCGTGTAGATCGACTGGTGAGCGCCGCCCTCCGGGCCGAGCGTGAGGCCGCTGGGCGTCGCGACCAGCATGAAGCGTGCGTCCTGGTAACAGGCATAGTTCAGAGCATCGAGGCCGCGGCTGATGAAAGGGTCGTAGACCGTTCCGATGGGCAGGAGACGCTCGCCGAACAGCGGCGCGGTCAGCCCGAAGGCGGCCAGGTTCAGGAACAGATTGTGCTCGGCGATCCCCAGCTCCACATGCTGGCCCGCGGCCGCGCCGGCCCACTTCTGCGGCGACGGAATCTTGGCCTCGCGGAAGACGTCGGCCAGTTCGCGACGCCGGAACAGGCCGCGCTGGTTCACGAAGCCGCCGAGGTTGGTCGACACCGTCACGTCGGGGCTGGTGGTCACGATGCGGTCAGCGATGGGATGACCGCTCTTGGCGAGGTCCAGCAGGATGCGTCCGAACGCGCTCTGGGTCGCCTGCTCCGCGCCCTCCGGCGACGGGAACGCGCCCCGCGACGGTACGGGCGCCGGCGCGGCCTTGAACCGCCGTTCCGCCGGCTGCGCGAAGGGCGCGGCGGCGATCTGCGCGCGCACCTCGTCGGCGTCCACCGCCGACAGCCCGGCCAGCGGCTCCCACTCCTCGCCCGGCGGCACGCCCATCTTCGCGCGCAACGCCTCCACCTGTGACGGCGTCATCAAGCCGGCGTGGTTGTCCTTGTGCCCCTGCAGCGGCAGGCCGAAGCCCTTGACGGTGTAGGCGATGAACAGGGTCGGGGTGTCGTCGGCGGCGCAGACGTCGAAGGCCTCCGTCAGGGTCTCGATGCAGTGGCCGCCCAGACCGATCATCAAGTCGTGAAGCTCGTCGTCGGAGAAGCTGGCGAGCAGGACCTCGACACCCGCCCTACCTCCGATGTCGCGCAGCAACCGCGCCCGCCACGCCGCGCCGCCCTGGTAGGTCAGGGCCGCATATTCGGCGTTGGAGCAGCTCTCGATCCAGGCCTTGAGCGCGAGGCCCCCCGGCCGGGCGAAGGCGCTTAGCTGGGCCTTGCCCCACTTCAGCGTCACCACCCGCCAGCCAGCGGTTTCGAAGATGTCGTCGAACCGGTCGAACATTCGGTCGGCCGTCGTCGCGTCGAGGCTCTGGCGGTTGTAGTCGACGATCCACCAGACATTGCGGATGTCGTGCTTGTAGGCCTCGATCAGGCATTCGTAGATGTTGCCCTCGTCGAGCTCGGCGTCGCCTAGGGTGGCCACGAAGCGGCCCTGCCGATGCGGATCCAGCAGTCCATGGCCGGCGAGCCAGTCCTGGGCCAGGGAGGCGAAAGCGGTGATCGCCACGCCCAGGCCGACTGAGCCCGTGGAGAAGTCCACGTCGTCAGCGTCCTTCGTGCGGGACGGATAGGACTGGGCGCCGCCGAAGCTACGAAAAGCCTCCAGCTGTTCGCGGGTCTGCCGGCCCATCAGGTACTGCGCGGCGTGGAACACCGGCGAGGCATGGGGCTTAACGGCGACCCGGTCCTGGGGCCGCAGCGCATGGAAGTAGAGCGCCGTCATGATCGTGGTCATGGAGGCGCAGGACGCCTGGTGGCCGCCGACCTTCAGCCCGTCACGGCTCGGGCGGATGTGATTGGCGTGGTGGATCGTCCAGGTGGCCAACCACCGCAAGCGCTCGTCGATGTGCGCCAGAGCGCGTAGCTGCGCGCCGGGACGCTCGTTTGAAAGGGCAAGGCTGTGTGTCGGCATGGGAGACCTGTTTGGTCAGTCAGTATCACGCCATCGACGGCAGGTTTCGGGCGAACTCGTCATCCAACTTCTCTATTAGTGGAATTTTATGCCACCATTTGGGAATCTCTGATCACTCTTTGCGCCGGGGGCCGCACGCGTCAAGGCCACGAAACGCCCCTGGTCGACTTTGATGGTATCGTTTCCAAACCTAAAGCGCTAAGTCATCCATCGGGCTGCAACGCCCACGCGCGCGAAGGGGATGGGGATGAAAGTGCTGCGGCTCGGTTTGATCTCTCTAGCGGCGCTGGCGCTCGGCCCCGCGGCTCATGCCCAGTCGCTCGATGAGGCGCGACTGAAGCCGGCCTGGCGGGCGCTGGACAAGAACCACGACGGCAAGGTCACGCTGGATGAACTTCCGCCGATGCTGGCGATGGCGCTGAAGCTGCATGACTTCGACAAGGACGGCGCCATCTCCCTCGCCGAGTACGTCGACTTCGACCTCGACCCCAATGCTGAGGGGCATTCCCTCCTGCCCGCCAATGTGAAAATGGCCGCCAACCTGCCCTACGCGGGGACGGCTGACCCGCGCCAGGCGCTGGACGTCTACCTGCCCAGGCAGCCGAGCCTCCGCGGTCCGCTGCCGGTGATCGCATATATTCACGGGGGCGGCTGGTCGACGGGCAGCAAGATGCTGGGCCGGAACCTGCTGGCGAAGATGGTCGACGGCGGGCGTTATGCGGGGGTTTCGATCGGCTACCGCCTGTCCTGGCAGGCGACCTGGCCGGCGCAGATCGACGACGCCAAGGCGGCGATCCGTTGGATCCGGGCGCACGCCAAGGACTACAATTTCGACCCGAACCGGATCTGCCTTTTCGGCGTCTCGTCGGGGGCGCACATGGCGGTGAAGGTAGGCCTCACCAACGGCGTGGCTGCCGACGAAGGCAAGGTCGGCCCCAACCTGAAGCAGTCGAGCCGCGTCCAGTGCGTTATCGACGAGCTTGGCCCGATGGACCTCCGCAATTCCGGTCCGGCCGGCGCTGCGAACCCCATAACCCAGTTGCTCGGCGGGACGTCGGCCGAAAAGCCGGAGCTGGCGCGCAGCGCTTCGCCGATCCTCGACGTTCACGCAAAGGCGCCGCCGATCCTGATCATCGCCGGCAACAAGGACCCCTTCGTTCCCTATCAGCAGTCGGTCGCCCTCGACGAGGCCCTGCGCAAGGCCGGCGCGCCCGTGGTGCTTTTCCAGACCGTGGACGGCGGCGGCCACGGCGACTTCGGCGCGGCCAAGCCGGTGGTCGAGGACCGGATGGTGCTGTTCCTTGAGCGGAACTTCTATGATCATTCCACCGCGGTGCCGACCGACACCTTGCACAGGTAGCTGCGCTTCGGAGACGTTGGCATAGAGTGGCGGAAGCCCGCGGCCCGCGCCGACGAACCGACCAGCAAGAGGTACGATTTGCCCCGCCCCATCGGAATTCATGACGTCGCGAAAAAGGCCGGGGTCGCGGCCTCCTCAGTGTCCCGGGTGATCTCGGGGCACCCGAACGTCAGCCCGGAGATGAAGGAGCGTGTGCTCACCGCGGCCGCCGCGCTCGGCTACGAGCCCAATATCCTGGCGCAAGGTCTCCGCCGGGGCTCCACCCAGACGATCGGCCTAGTCGTGCCGGATATCTCGAACCCCCTGTTCTCGGAGCTCGTGTTCCACGCGGAGAACACCCTGAACGCGGCGGGCTACGCCCTGCTGATCGCCAACTCACAAGGCGTTCCGGGGAGCGACATCACCCACATCAAGCTCCTTCGCCAACGGGTCGATGGCTTCCTGCTCTCGCTCTCCGACGAGACGGACGCGCAGACGGCGTCCGCGCTGAAGGAACTCGACAAGCCGTTCGTCCTGCTGGACCGCGACATCGCCAAGACCAAGTACTCCTCCGTCCTCTGGGACCACGGCTCGGGCATCAAGGCCGCGGCCACCCACCTGGCCGATCTGGGGCACCGGCGCATCGCGATGATCGACGGCAACCCGCGGGTACATCCGACGCGCGCGAGGTCCCTGGCCCTGCAGACCGCCTTCGAAGACCGGCCTGAAGTCCATCTCGCGAAGTACGACGGCGCCTTCACCCCCGACCACGGCGAGCGGACAACCGACTTCCTGTTGGGCGGCGAAAACGCCCCCACCGCCATCATCGCTGGCTCCGTCCAGATCCTCATCGGCGTGTTGCGGTGCCTGCGCCGGCGCAAGCTGCGGGTGCCGGACGACCTGTCTCTGGTCACCATCGACCACGCGCCTATGCTCGAGTTCATCGACCCGCCGCTGGCGACCATCGACCGCGACTGCGGCGACTTCGGCCGCGCGGCGGCGCAACTGCTGCTGGACCGGCTTGAGGGCCGCACCACCCGGAAGCGCCCGTTGCCGGTCAACTTCGATCCGAAATCCAGCTGCGCCCCGCCAATGGACAAGGCCAGGTCAGCATAAGCCGCCATCCGCAGACTGGAGGGCCGGCGATCAGCTTAGGAGATTGTCGAAATGGCGGGACGATCGAGCGCGGCCCATTGGACGGCGGCAACTCTCATCCTGTTGTCCCTGCTGGTCTTGCCCGCGGCCACAAGGGCCGGCCAGTACGTCACCGTCGATCCCAAGGCCAAGGTCCGCCTGTACTACGAGGCCTCTGGCTCCGGCGATCCCGTCGTCTTCGTGCCGGGCTGGACCATGACGTCGCGCTATTTCAGCCGTCAGGTCGACTATTTCCAGGGCTCGAAATCCAGCCGCTTCATCGTCTTCGACCCCAGAGCGCACGGCCGCTCCACCAAGACCCTGGAGGGCGCCAACTATGTGCAGCATGCCCACGATCTGAAGCTGTTCCTCGACAAGCTGGGCCTGAAGCACGTCGTGCTCGGGGGCTGGTCCTGGGGCATGGACACGATCTACGCCTACCTGTCGATCTACGGCTCCGACAACGTCAGAGCCGTCGTCGACATCGACCAGACACCCAACCCGCTCGCGTCAGGTGAAGGCGCCTGGAAGGACGGCAATCTGACCGAGGTGAAGTCGTTCTTCGATGACTTCACCAGGAACCGGGCGGCAACGACCCGGGGCTTCATCCCGACCATGTTCAGCAAGCCGCCCTCCACCGCCGACCAGCGGTGGATGGCGTCGGAGGTCATGATGACGCCGGAGATCGTGGCTGACCTGCTCTATTACGACGGCTGGATGTTCGACAGCACCGAACTGGTGCGGAAGCTCAAGGTCCCGCAGCTCTATTTCGTCAGCGAGGGCAATGCGGCGGCGGCGGCGGCCTTCATCGCCCGCAACTGCCCTGACGCGGAACTGGTCCCCCTGGGCGAGCACGCCATGTTCTACGACCACGCTTCGGTCTTCAACGACCGCCTGGCGAGATTCCTGGCCGAGCACCCCTAGCCGCACCGCGCATCTATGCGCCTACGGGTCCAGGTAGACCGTCTCCAGATAGAGGTGCCGGGTCGGGGTCGAGCGGTAGCCGTGCACTCGGTCGCGCATGGCGATCGGCGCATCGACGAAGACCAGGTAGAGCTGCGCCGCATCGTCCCAGCCTATCTTCTGCATGTGAGCGAACAGCTCCGCGCGGCGTGCGCCCGAGGCCCGCTTCGCCTCTGCGAAGAGGCGGACCATCTCGGGATTGTGGTAGTCGGTCCAGGCCGAGTCGAAGCCAAAGCCCTCCGCGCAGCAGAATTCCCAGTACCCTTCCGGATCGATCTGATCGGCGCTGGTCGACGCAAGGAACATCTCGAACCGTTTGGCGCCTCGAAGCTGGAACTTGGTGCCGGCCTCCACCTGCAGGATCTTCACAGCGATCCCGATCTTCGCGAGCTGGTATTTGACGATCGTCGCGATCCCGCCCTCAACCGGATCGCCCGAGGCGATCAGCAGCTCCGTCTGGAAGCCGTGTGGATAGCGGCTCTGCGCCATCAACGCCCGGGCCTTGCCCAGATCGTAGGCGTAGGGCGCCTGCGGCGCGTAGAATTTCGTGCGCGGCGCTTCGGAATCCATGGCCTTGGCCGTGCCGAAGAACACGACCTTGGCGATCGCCTGCTTATCGATCGCGTAGTTCATCGCCTTCCTGACGTTCAGGTCCGCGAACGCCGGCTGGGTGACCCGCTGCAGCCGGATCAAGGACCCGGCCAGCGTCGGGAACACCTGGATCCTGATGTGCGGTGCGCGGCCCAGCTCCACCAACTGTGAAGGCAACGGGTCCTGAACGACATCGACCTGCCCGGCCCGCAGCTGGATCGCCTGGGTGGCGGAATCGCCGACCACCGTCAGCCGGACCTCGTCGACGCAGGGATAGGGCTGGTTCCAGTAGTACGGGTTCCTGACCAGGCGGGCGCCCTGACCCTTCCGCCAACTGGCCAGGACGAACGGACCGGCCGACACCGGGGCGTTCATCATCGCCTGCGGCTCGCTCCCTTTGGGATAGATGCCGACGCCGGGGAGTTGCTGCTCCACAAAGGCGGGATAGCCGTGGGCCAGCTTGATCACGAAGGTCGCCGGGTCTGGCGCCTCGAACACCGCCTGGGGAATGCGGCTCTTCAGCGTGCTTCTGGGATCGGCGTAGTTGCGGCTGAAGCTGTCCAGCACATCGGCCGAGGTCAGGGCGGCGCCGTTAGAGAACCGGAGCCCCGGCCGCAAGTGGAAGGTGAACACCGTCGCATCGCCGTTGGCGTCCCAGGACGTGGCCGCCATCCCCTCGACCGCGGTCGCGTCGATGTTGTTGCGCACCAGCGGCAGGTTGACGAGCGGCCAGGCCGAAATGCTGGGATTGTCGAGGTTGTAGTACCAGTCGGTGACGTCGGCGCTGCGCGCGAAGGTCAGGACGCCGCCCACCTTCGGACATTGATCGGAGGGCTGCCGGTTGGACGGGTCGGCGCCCTTGGCCTGATGCGCGGCGAAGGGCGCGGCCGTGTCGCGATGATGTCCGACAGACCGCAGGGCCAACCAGGCCAGGACGGCGATCATGGCCACCGCCAGGACGAGAAGCGTTCGCTTGGCCATAGGGCTGGTCAGACGCCCGGACCGGGAACGGGCGCGTCCTCGCGCAGGAGCCCGCGATGTTTCAGCGCCGTCCAGAGCTCCGCGGGGATGGAGAGGGCGGCGTTGGCCAAAGTGTCGTCGACCTCCTCGGGCGTCCGCGCGCCGACGACCACAGACGTCACCGCCGGATGGGCTGCGGCGAATTGCAGGGCGGCCGCGCGGAGCGGCGTCTCGAAGTCCCGACAGACGGCTGCCAGCGCCTTCGCCTTGCCGAGGATTTCCGCGCCGGCCGGGGCGTAGTCGTACATCGCGCCTTCCGCCGGAGCGATCAGCAACCCCGAATTGAACACGCCGCCCGCGATGACCGAGATGCCGCGTTCGGCGACCAGGGGGAACAGCTCGTCGAGCGCGGACTGGTCGAGCAGGGTGTAGCGACCGGCCAACAGGAAGACGTCGAAATCGGCCTCCTGGGCGAACCGGACCAGCGGTTCGACGCCGTTCATCCCGACGCCCAGCGCTCCGAAGTGGCCGGCCTCCCGCATCGCCCGCAGTTTCGGGTAGGCCATCCGCAGCACGTCCGCATGATGGTCGTCCGGGTCGTGGACCAGGACGACGTCTGGCGAGCCCAACCCCAGTCGCATCTGACTGTCGTGGATCGAAGCCTCCACGCCGTCCGCCGAGAAGTCGAACACAGAATGGAAGGGCTGCGCCGCCTTGAAGAAGGCAACCTCATCCGGTCCAGCGACGAGGCGGCGGCCCGTCTTGGTGGAGATCCGCAATTCGGCGCGCGGCTTGCCCGCCAGCGCCTCGCCGAGGAAGAGCTCGGCCTGCCCGGCGCCGTAGAACGGCGCGGTGTCGAAGTAGCGGATGCCACGATCCCACGCGCGCCGGATCGTGCCGATCCCGGTCTCGCGACTAACCGCCTCCGGCCAGCCCCCCAGCGGCGCAGTACCGAGCCCCAGCCGCGAAATCTCGACCTGGGTGGCGCCGATGCGACGGGTCTCGGACGGGTCAAACGGCATTGGGTATCCCGACAGGTCCGGCGCGAGCGCCCCGCCCGGACATGCATACATTCACGTTGCGGCTTCCGCCGCCACGCACTACCGTCGCCGCAAGTGGAAACGTTTCCACGTTTGGCGCAATGCCGGGGCGTGTCAAGGCGCAAGCCTCCGACGCGGGCCGGATTTGCCGCCGCCGGAGGCTGCTGTGGGACTCGTGAGTTCGAGACGCGACGTCATGAGCCAGGCGGCTGCGTTGGTCGTAGGCGCATCGGCGCTGTCCGGTTCGGCGGCGAGGGGTTCGACGACGGTGGCCGGGTCACGCCCCAGGATCACCGGCCCCATCACCGGTGGCGCTCACGGGCGGCCGTTCGCGGCCTACTTCGGCGACATCTCGGCTGTCGGCTATGTTGAGGAAGAGTACTTCATCGAAGGAGAAGCCGCAGCCTTCAAGGTCCTCGGCGACATCCCCCTCGACGGCCGGCTAGAAACCGCGAAGGTCGGAGCCACCCCCTACAAGACACGACTACTCGTCCGGCGTCCCGCCGACCCGGCGAAATTCAACGGCACGGTCCTCGTCGAGTGGATCAACGTCAGCGCCGGCTACGACATCGCCTGCGCCGATCCGGTGGGGCTCTATGAGGCGGGCTTCGCTTGGGTTTCCGTCTCCGCCCAGCGGGTCGGCGTCCACGGCTACGAGGCGGCGTTCCACCCACCGCTGCCGACGGGCAAGGGCCTGGTGCAGTGGGACGCCGCCCGCTACGGCAGCCTCTCCGTCCCCGGGGACTCGCTGTCCTATGACATCTTCACCCAGGGCGCCCGCGCGGTCGGCCCCGATCGCCTGAGCGAGGTGGATCCGATGGGCGGCCTCAAGGTCCGCAAGCTCATCGCCATCGGCGCCTCGCAGTCCGGCTATCGCCTGGTCAGCTACATCAACGGCGTCCAGAAGACCCATGCCGTCTTCGACGCCCTGATGCCGCTAGTGTTCGCCGGCCGCTCGGCGCCCTGGGTCGATGCTCGGCCGAACAGCCAGCTTTCGGCCCCTCAGATGAGGATCCGCGACGATCTCGCCGCTAAGGTCTTTGGCCTGGATTCCGAGACCGAGGCGCCGGCCTATCTGAAGGTCCGCCAGCCCGATACCGACCGCTTCCGCTACTGGGAGATCGCCGGCGCCTCGCATGGGGGGACCGCGCAGGAGGCCCGGATCAGGCTTATCACCGACCGCGACGGCGTCACCGCGCCCGACGACGGCCCACCCATCCATACCAGCGACGTGCTGTGGGTCCCGACCTGCGACGCCGCCATCCGCCACGTCCAAAAGTGGATCCACGGCGGCGCGCCGCCGCCCGTGCAGCCGAAGATCGCGTTCGACGCCACCGGTCCGACGCCGACGATCAAGCGCGATCGCCTCGGCAACGCGGTCGGAGGTGTTCGCCTGCCCGACCTCGAGGTTCCGACGGCGCAGTCTGTTGGAAGCACCAAGGACTCGGCTTGGCTGGGTCAGACCTTCCCGTTCACGCCGGCGCAGCTGCGGAGCCTATATCCGACCCACCAGGACTACGTCGTCCAGGTGAGGGCGGCGGCCGACCGCGCGCTGAAGGCCGGCGTCATCCTGCCCTATCGCGCCGCGCAGTACGTCACGCAGGCGGAGGCCGCCGAGATCCCCGCCTAGGCCTCACCGGGCGCGGCCCGAAGAAGGAGTGATCGGTGAAGACAGCCTCCGCCAAACCCCGCGCGAAACCTCGGATCGGTCGACAGGACCTGGCGGCGATCCTGTCCATTGGGCTGCTTTCGGTCGCTCCGATGTCCGCCCACGCTCAGGACGCGGCGAAGCCGCATGGCCTGCGTATCTTCATCTCGGTCGACATGGAGGGCGTGACCGGCGTGGTAATGCCCAACCAGCTGACGCCCACCGGCAACGAATACGAGCGCTACCGGCTCATCATGACCAACGAGGTCAATGCGGCGATCACCGGCGCGCGGAAGGCTGGCGCGACCGAATTCGTCATCGCCGATGGGCACGGAAACTTCCAGAACCTGCTGCTCGACAGCCTTCCGAAGGACGCCAAGGTCGTGCGAGGTGAACCCCGGCCCCTGATCATGATGGACGGCGTCCAGGACGGGACATTCGATGGCGCCATGTTCATCGGCTATCACGCCAGCTCCGTCAGCCTTGCGGGGGTGCGAGCGCACTCCTTCTCCAGCGCCGCCATCTCCGAACTGAAGGTCAACGGCGTCCCTGTTTCCGAAGGCTATTGGAACGCCGCGGTGGCCGGCGACTTCAACGTCCCTGTCATCCTGGCGACCGGCGATGACGTGGCCGTCGCCGAGCTGAAGCCTGTCGCCAAGAGCGCCGAATTGGTCGCGGTGAAGAAGGCCCTGGGCTTCCATGCGGCCGAGACTCTCACCCCGGCGGCGGCGAACGAGCTGATCGAGGCGGCATCGGAACGGGCGGTGCGCAATTTGCCCGCCGACAAACCCTTCCGCATCAAGGGGCCGGTCACCGTCGACCTGACGTTCCACTTCTACCAGCCTGCGGAACTTCTAACCTGGCTGCCGAGTGTGCAACGGACAGGCGCGCGGTCGGTCCGCTTCACCTCCGGCAACATGGTCGATGCGACCAGGTTCCTGGCCTTCATCTCCAGCTACAATTTCGGCCTGCAGCCCTGACGGCATGAACAGCTCGACCCTTGACATCGCCCCTGGCGTTCTGAAGATGGAAACGTTTCCAAAAATCGCCCCGAGGGGATCGCGAATTGTCCATCAGCCGTAGAAACGTGATCGGCGCGACCGCCACCCTGGCCGCCGCCCTGGCGACCGAAGCCGGCCCGGCGATCGCCTCGACCAACAAGTCGGGCGGCGGCGCCCGGCACGATGCGATGCTGAAGACGCTTGAGGCCTATGCGGAGCAACACCGCGCCAACTGGGGCCTACCGGGGATGACCATCGCCGTGGTCGATCGCCAGGGCTTCACCGGCTACATCCGCTCCGGCTGGGCGGACATCGACAAGAAGATCCCGGTGGGCCCGGATCATCTGTGGCAGGTCGGCTCGATCACCAAGATGATGGTCGCGCTGACGCTCTGGTCGATGTTCGACGAGGGCAAGCTGTCGCCCGACACGCCCTTCCTCAAGGCGCTCCCTGGCATCAAGGTGACGAACGGCGAAGGCATCCGCCTGCAGCACCTGCTCAACCACACCTCCGGCATGCCGAACATCGCGCCCTATGTTTCGGAGCTGGGCGGCCTGTGGTCGAGCTACACCCCCGGGACGCATTGGAACTACTGCAACATCGGCTACGCGCTGCTGGGCCTGATCATCGCCGAGCATGACGGCCGGACCTTCGAGGCGGCGGTCAAGGCGCGCGTCTTCGACAAGCTGGGGATGAAGGACTCGGTCGGCGCGATCCGCGGCAGCGACCGCCACCGCTATCCCGTCGGCTACCTGCCCTACGTCACCGACCGTATGACGCTGCGGCCCAGCGAGGTCGCGCCTGCGGCCTGGGCCGATGTCGACAACGCCGCCGGCTCCAACGCGGCGACCGCCGCCGACATGGCGAAGTTCCTTCGCTTCCTGCTGGCGCTGGCTGAAGGCAAGGGGTCGGGCGTCATCAGCGATGCGAGCGCGGTCAAGTTCCTGGCCAACCCTGCCGAGGCCCCGGCCGACGGCAAGGGCGTCACCTACGGCAACGGCATCGGCCACTATCCGATCGATGGACGGACCTACTTCCACCACACCGGCGGCATGGTCTCGGTGGTGTCCTCGCTGCACGTTGACCCGGACGCTGGCGTCGCGGCCTTCGTCTCCACCAACATCGGCTACCTCGCCTCGAACTACCGCCCGAAGGACGTGTCCCTGTACGCCTGCAATCTTCTGCGGTGTCTGAACGCCGGCACGCCCGCGCCCGCACCCGCGCCGCCGCGCCCCGTGGTCGCGAATCCGAAGCCGTTCGCGGGCGTCTACACCGCCGCCAACGGAGACCGGATCGAAGTCATCCCCGGCGCCGACAAGCTCACCCTGCGCCATCGCGGCGCGGACAGTCGCATGGAGGACTACGGCGGCGGCATGTTCGCCTGCGAAGCCCTCGAATTCCAGATCACCGGCCTGTTGTTCGAAGCCGAAGGCGGCAAGGCGGTGCGCGCCTGGGCGGGCGACGTGGAATACGTCGCCAACCCTGCGGCGGGGTACAAGCCGAAGGCGTCGCCGGAGCTCGCGCTCCTCGCCGGTCGGTATGACGGCACGCGGATCTACGCACGCGACGGCGCGCTCTGGCGTGGCAATCGCGAGAAGCTGATCCCGATCGGCAACGGGGATTATCGCGCCGGGCCGGAATGGTCGCCGGAACGGGTGCGCTTCGACACCCCCTTCTTTGGGCGGCCGCAGCGGATCCTCAACAACGGCGGGCCCGGCTGGCGGGTGGCGTTCGACTAGGGGCGCCTCTCCTCAGGCGCGTCAGCCAAAGCATTCCTCGGCCGCCCTCCCCTGGCCGAGAACCTGCCCAGCCGTCCGATTCGATCGGCGGCTGGGCCCCTTCTTTCGTGATCAGTCCTGGTGCCACTGCAGCGGCAGCAGGAAGGGGAAGTTCCGGGAGACGTCGATTTCGGACTTCATAATCGGCGCCATGTATTCGCCCCAGCGCCGGTTGGCGTCGCTCTTCAGCAGGGTGGCGATCGTGGTATCCAGGTTCTCGCATTCGAAATAGCCGAACAGCGTCAGCCCGTAGCGGAAGATCGAATAATTCAGCATGCCCGCAGCGCGGATATCTTCCGACAGCTCCGGCCAGATCTCGTCGTGTCGCTTCTTGTACTCCTCCTCGTAGCCGGGCCGGACTTCGAGAATCCATGCGTAGTGCGCCATTGGTCGTCCCTTCCCACTTGATGTCGTGAAGCGTCGATGGCTCAGGCGAGGTGGAAGACCCCCTCCATGGGGGCCCACCATTCGCCCGGCTTGATGGTCGCGAGCGGCTGTTGCAGAGGCATGCAGAGCAGGTTCCACTGCTCGGTCAGGGGGCTCGCGGCCATGATCCCTATGTCGGCCTCGAAATCGTCGCCGACGTATTCCCAGTACCCGAACAGCAGGTTCTCCGGCTCCCGCAGGAAGATGCTGTAGTTGGTGATCCCGTGGTCGGAGAGCAGCTTCAGGAAGTCCGGCCAGACGTCGGCGTGCAGGCGCTTGTATTCCGCGATCCCCTCGGGCTTCACGCCCAGGACCATGCCCATTCTCTGCATCGTGTTTCCCCCGTATGGGCCACGGCCGGTCAGGCGGCGTCCCTAAGAATCTGCAGGTAGTCCGCCTGGCTTGCGCGCCGCGGGTTGGTCAGGTGGCAGTGGTCCTCGAGCGCCGCGTGCGACACCGCCGCCATCATCGCCTCCGTGACGCCCATTTCGCGGAGGCCTGACGGGATGCCGATTTCGGCATTCAACGCGGCGATCACCTCATCGGGCGGACCGCCCAGGCGCCGCACGAGTTCGCCCCACTTCGGTCCGATCGCGTCGCGATTGAAGCGCAGCACCGCCGGCAGCAGGACGGCGTTCAGGGTCCCGTGATGCAGGATCGGCTCGCGGATGGCGCCCAGCGGGTGGGACAGCGCATGCACCGCGCCCAGGCCCTTCTGAAACGCCAGCGCGCCCTCGAGCGCGGCCGTCATCATGTCGCGCCGGGCGTCGCGGTCCGCGCCGTCGGCGACCGCGGCCCGGATGGCGCCGAGGCCGCAACTCAGGCCGTGCAGCGCGATTGCCTCCGCTGGCGGGTTGAAGGCCGGCGCCATGTAGGTCTCCAGGCAATGGGCGACGGCGTCCATGCCGGTGGCCGCGGTAAGCCCCGGCGGCAGGCCGTAGGTGAGCTCCGGGTCGCAGAGCGCCAGGCTGGGGAACATGAAGTCCGAGATGATGCCGAGCTTGCGTCCGCCGGCCGTGACGATGACTGCGGCGCGCCCGACCTCGGAGCCGGTTCCCGAGGTGGTGGGCACGGCGACCAGCGGGCAGATGGCGCCATGGATCCGGCCGACGCCGCCTTCGACGGCGGCGTATTGCTCAAGCGGCCCCTCATGGCCGGTCAGCAGGCGAACCGCCTTGGCGAGGTCTAGCGACGACCCACCGCCTAGACCCACGATCCCATCGCAGCCGCCGTCGTCATAGCGCTGTTTCGCGGCGATGACGGCCCCTTCCGTGGGGTTAGCCGGGGTCTGGTCGAAGACAACGGCCCCATCCCCGATCAGCCCAGTGACGCGGGCTACGAGGCCACTGGCGACCAAGCCCTGGTCGGTGGCGATCAGGGGACGCGTCACGCCCAGGCCGGCCAGGAATTCCGGGAGGCGCGCGATCTCGCCTTCGCCGAATTCGATGCGCGTGAGGTAGTTGATCCGGCTCATTGCGTCCCGCGCTCCGCCAGCCGATAGAACCGCATTCCGTTGGTCTCCATGATCGCTTGCATGTCCTCGGGCCCGTAGAGGTTGCCGAGGACTTCCTTCGCCAGCCCGAGCACCTGGTCGTAGGACGCGGCCAGCCGGCAGACCGGCCAGTCCGAGCCGAAGACCAGCCGCTGCGGCCCGAAGGCCCGGGCGACGAACTCGACGAACGGGCGGATGCGGTCCGCCGACCAGTCCTGGCCCGCCTCGGTGGGCAGGCCGGAGATCTTGCAGTGGATTTTGGGCATGGCGGCCAGCGCCGCCATGCCCGCGCACCATTCGGCGTCCAGCGGGCCCGTCATGTCGGGCTTCGAGATGTGGTCGATGATGCCGTGCACGCCGGGCGCGGCCCGCAGGGCTTCGATCATCGCCGGCAGGTGACGCGGGAAGGTAAGGATGTCGAACGGCACATTGCGCTCGGCGACGATCTTGAGGGCGCGGCCAAATCGTGGATCGGCGATCAGCGACGGCTCGTGCGACTGCAGCATCGGCCGCAGGCCCACCCACTTCGGCTTTGCGCGGTAGTGGTCCAGGCGGTCGCCGAAATCGTCGGCGAGCATATCGAGCCAGCCGACGACGCCCAGGATGAAGTCCGTGCGCTCGGCGATCCCCAGGAGATAGTCGGTTTCGGCCTCCGTCTCGGCAGCCTGGACGAGGACCGTGTGGGTGACGCCGCCAGCCTTCATCAGGGGCGCCAGCTCCACCGGTCCGAAATCGCCGAACAGGGCCGGATAGTCGGGCGACACCCAGACGTGATCCCCGCGCGCGACTTCCCAGAAGTGCTGGTGGGCGTCGAGCATCTAGGCCTCTCCCGCGGCCAGGGCGATGGCCTCCAGCAGACGGCGCTCGAGCGGCTCGACCTCTTCGGGCAGGACGCAGTGCGGCAGGACGACGATTTCGCCCTGGCCGATCCGCGCGTTGAGGACGAAGACGCGGGGGCTGCCCTCCTGCAGTTCGCGCACCACGCGGGCCGCACGCTGCGGCGTGTCGAAGACGACGGTGATCGCGTTGACGGGGTCGTCGGACTTCACCTTCACGGCCTCGAAGTTGCGCTCGCGGATCGCCCGCGCCAGCCGCTCGGACAGTGCGACCCGCCCGGCCTGCTCGGCCGCATAGTCGCGGGCCGCGCAAAGCTTCAGGGCGGCCATCAGCCCCGCCAGTTCCTCGCGCCCGACCTTGAGCACGCGGCCGATGCCCTGGTGTGGCGGCTCGGCCTGGCCTTCGCCGGCTCCGAAGGGTTCCGCGTAGACCTCGGGGTGGACGAAGGCGTCCTGCTGCTGGAGCGCCGCGGCCCGCACGAGATCGCGCCGGCCGGCGAGGAAGCCGCTCGCCGCGGGACCGCCGATGTACTTCCCGCCCGCGCAGGCGACCAGGTCGGCGCCGAGGTCGATCCATCGGCGGAAGTTCTCGGCCGGAACCTGGGTCGGCGCGGCGTCGACGATCACCGGCACGCCCCTGCTGTGCGCGATCTCGACGAAGGCCTTGAAGTCGAGCGTCGAGTCGAGGGTCATGCCGACGTAGAAGCAAGCGGCGGTCCGCTCGGTGATGGCCGCCTCCATCTGCCAGCGGTAGGCGCCCGCGCCGCTCGACGAGGTGAGGTAGCCGATCTCCACTAGGCGCGCACCGGCCAGGCGTAGGGCATGGTCGAACGACATCCGGTGGGCCCGGTGCATGACGATCTCGTTCTTCAGGCCGGTGGTGTCGGGCAGCTGGTCCATGGCCGCGCGGCTGTCGCCGGTCATGCAGGCCGCCGCCGCCAGGGTCAGGCAGGCGTCCGCGCCGGACGCCACGCAGCCGGCTTCGGCCCCCATGAACTCCGAGATCAGGTCCGACGCGCGGGCCTGCATCTCGGCGATCGGCACGAAGGTCTGCGAGGCGGCCACCATCGCGTCCACCACCGGCTGCGCCAAGCGTGTGCCGCCGAGGCGGCTGGCGTGCGACGCGGCGTTGATGATCGGGCGCAGGCCCATGGCGGCGAAGAAGTCGTCGCGGTCGCGGGACGTCGAGGTCATGACGTTGAGCTCACAGTCAGGTCGTCGGCGGCGTCACGGCCGCCAGGGGTTTCGAAGCGGAGCGTCAGCGGGAAATGGCAAGCTGCGCGATGGTCCGGCCCCATCGGATCGAGCGTCGGCGCAACCTCGGCGCAGAGCGGCTGGACATCGGGGCAACGGGAGCGGAAGACGCACCCCGAAGGCGGGTTGGTGGGACTGGGCAGCTCACCGCCGATCGCGGGCTGGACGCGCCGCCGCCCAGGTATGGGCTGAGGCACGGCCGAGGCCAGGCCGCGGGTGTAGGGGTGCCTGGCGCCCTGCGACAGGAGCGATCCACGCCCCTCTTCGACGATGCGTCCCAGGTACATGACGGCGACGCGCTCGCAGAGGTGGTCGACGACGTTGAGATCGTGGCTGACGAAGATCATGGTCAGGCCGAGCTGGTCGCGAAGGTCCGAGAACAGGTTGAGGATCTGCCCCTGCACCGAGACGTCGAGGCTGGACACGGCTTCGTCGGCCACGATGACCTTGGGACGGACCGACAGCGCACGCGCGATATTGACCCGCTGGCGCTGGCCGCCGGACAGCTCGTGCGGATAGCGGCGCGCCAGCGCAGGCGACAGGCCGACGATCTCCAGCAATCGGTCCCGCTCGTCCGGCGCCTCCTGGGGCGCCACCACCTTGTGGACGCGCAACGGCTCCAGGATCGTGTCGCCCACGCGCATCCGGGGATTGAGGGCCGAATAGGGGTCCTGGAACACCATCTGTATCCCGAGCGCCACGGCCGGCGGCCGGCGGTGCAGATCTGTGAGATCGGCGCCCTCATAGGCGACGACACCCGCATCCGGCTGGGTCAGGCCCACGATGATGCGGGCCAGGGTGGACTTGCCGCACCCAGACTCGCCGACGATCCCAAGGGTCGTCCCCGCCTCAACCTCCAGGTTGACATCGGACAGGGCGCGCAGAAGCAGGCGCGGCCGCCCAAGGGTCCGCGGCCCGACCCGGAAGGCCTTGGAGACCCCCTTCAATCGCAGGATGGGCCCGCTAGCCAACGGACGCCTCCTCGGCCAGGCGCTCGCGCAACTCATCGTGCCGCCAGCAGGCGCTCGCCCGGTCCGCGCCATGGACTGCGAGGACAGGCGGGATCGCGCTGCACGCGGGCAAGGCGTGCGCGCAGCGCGGCGCGAAGGGACAGCCGTCGATCGTGGATTCCGGCGGTCGGCCCGGGATCACCCGCAGGCGCGCCTGGCGCTCGCCCTTCCGAGGCATGGAGGCGAGCAGCGCCGCGGTATAGGGATGCGACGGCGCGGAGAGGACCTGGGCGACCGTGCCGGTCTCGACCAGCCGACCGGCGTAGAGCACGCCGACCCGGTCGCAGACCTCCGCAACGACCCCCAGGTCGTGCGTGACCAGCAGCACGCTCATCCCCTTGTCGCGGCACAGGTCGTAGAGAAGCCTGAGAATCTGGTCCTGGATGGTCACGTCCAGGGCCGTGGTGGGTTCGTCCGCGAGGATCAGCTCCGGGGAACGGATCAGGGCGGCCGCGATGGCCACGCGTTGCCGCTGGCCGCCCGACAGCTCGTGCGGATAGGCGCGCATGCGGATCTCCGGATCCGCGAGGCCGACGTCCTGCAGCGCGCCGACGATCCGCCTATGGATCTCGGCCCGGTCCCGCAGGCCCGCGGCCTCCATCACCTCGGCCAGCTGCGCGCCGATGGTCATCACGGGGTTCAGCGCACGCAGCGGGTCCTGGAAGATCATGGCCACGTGCCGGCGACGCAGCTCGGCGAGCGCGGCCGAGTTGAGGCGCGTCACCTCCTGTCCGGCGACCCGTATCGCGCCGCCCACCACGCGCGCCTTGTGATGCAGGAGCCCGATGATGGAACGGAGGACGGTGCTCTTGCCGCTGCCCGACTCTCCAACCAGGCCGAAAACTTCTCCCCGTCCGATGCTGAAGGCCACGTCGCGCGCCGCGACTGAGGCCTGCGCCGCGCTGCGATATTCGATGTCCAAGCCCTCGACCTGGAGGATCGGCGTCGCCGCCGCGTCCATCTGGACCGCGTTGTGCATCAGGCGATGTCCGGTCGCAGCACGTCGGACAAGCCGTCGCCGACCAGGATGGCGGCCAGGCTGACGTAGAAGATCGCGAAGCCCGGGAAGATGGCCATCCAGGGCGCCTGATAGAGGTAGACCCGCCCTTCCCCGATCATCACGCCCCATTCCGGCGACGGTGGCTGCACGCCGAGCCCGAGGAAGCCCAGGGCGCTGCCGACCAGAATCCAGGCGATGAAGTTGGTGGTGGCGAGCAGCACCGGCTGCACGATGACGTTCGGCAGCACGTGCCGCCAAAGCACGCGGGCGGGGGAGAAGCCGAGCGCCCGCGCCGCCTCCACGTACTGGTGCTTGGCGACGACCAGGACCTCACCGCGGACCAGGCGCGCATAGCTCGCCCAGCCCACCAGGAAGACGGCGATGTACATGTTGAAGATGCCGGGCCCGAGCGTGGCCACGATGGCGATGATCAGCACATAGAACGGGAACGCGACCACGAGGTCGAGGACTCGCATCAGGACGGCGTCCGCCCAGCGGTTCGTCCCGGCGATGACGCCGAGCGCCGTGCCCACGACCAGGGTCGGGACCACCGAGAAGAACCCGAACTGCAGATCGACCGACGTCGCGGAGATGATTCGGGCCAGCACGTCGCGGCCGAAGTTGTCGGTGCCGAGCCAATGTTGTGCGCTCGGCGCCTGCAGGGTCGCGCTGAGATCGAGCTCAAGCGGGTCGGGCGCCAGCAGGGGGCCGAGGGTCGCGGCCAGGAGTGCCAGGAGGATCATCGCCAGGCCCGCCCTCAGCGAGACGGGGGTGCGCGCCAGCCAGGCGAAAGGAGCCACCGGACGCTCGATCGGCGCCGCACTCATCGGGCGCCGACCATCGCGTCACGGGCCCGCGGATCGATGAACGCCACCAGCAGGTCCGTCAGCAGGTTGATGACCATGACGAAGACCGCGAAGACCAGGGTCACCGCCACCACGGTCGGATAGTCGCGCGTCGTGATGGCGGTAAGCATCAGTTGGCCAAGGCCGGGGACCGAGAACACGGATTCGACGACCAGAGTCGCCCCGATCAGCAGGCCGATGTGGAGCCCCAGGATGGTGACAGCCGGAATCAGGGCCGGTCGGAAGACGTGGCGGAAGAACACAACCCGCTCCGAGAGCCCCTTCGATCGCGCCATATCGACATGGTCCGCTGTCAGGGTCTCCAGCAGGCTGGAGCGGAGCGAGCGGATGACCAGCGGGCAGAGCCCGAGCGCGAGCGTGAAGGCCGGCAGCAGGAGCGATCGCAGCTGTTCGCCCAGGGTCGCGCCAAATCCGCCGACGGGAAGGATGGGCCACCAGATGCCGAACAGCAGCAACAACAGCAGCCCGATCCAATAGGGCGGCAGGCCCAAGCCCAGGACGATCACGGCGCGCACCACCGCATCGGCGAGGCCGCTGCGCCGCACCGCCGCCCAGATCGCCAGCGATACGCTGATCACGATGGTCAGCACGATGGCGTAAGCGACGAGGAACAGCTCAGGAAACAGCCGGTCCAAGACGAGCTCGATGGCCGGGCGGCCGTAGAAGTAGGAATAGCCGAAGTCACCCCTGAGCAGCTGCTTCAGGAAGATCCCGTACTGGACGATCAGGGAGCGATCGAGCCCCCAGTGGGCCCGGAGTTCCGCCACCCGCTCGGCCGAGGCATAGACGCCCAAAGACATCGCCGCCGGATCGCCGGGCACGGCGCGGACCAGGATGAAGATGGTCAGGCTGATCCCGATCAGGATCGGGATCATCTGGGCCAGCCTGACGACAACGAAATTCAGCACTCCAAGCGCCCCGACGCCAATGGAACCTCGACCTTAGGACCAGCGGAGAGGCGACGCATCAGAACTCTCGTTCCCACGCCAACATCACTGGAACCGTTTCCAATCTCACCCGATCGACGACTGCAAGACAAGTGCGCGATGCACGTCGAGATCCTTCCCGCGGCGCGGCCCGCGGGCTTTTCGTCGGCCCGCCTAGACCGGGCTCACCGAAGGCGGCGCGGTGGCGTCCTCCCGCACCATCCGGTTCCGCAACGGCAGATGGAAGGCGTCGGAGGTGATCTCGAATTCATCGCCGGACCGGACTTCGATCCCGTCGGCAAAGGACAGGGCCGCCGCGCCGAAAAAGTGGACGTGGATGTCGCCCGGCCGGCGGAACTGCGCGTATTTGAAGTGGTGGTGTTCCAGGTTGCCGATCGTGTGCGCCATGTGACTTTCGCCCGACTGGAAGGCCTTTTCCCAGACGGTCTGGCCGAGACGCTTGATCCGGCTGTGACCACGCACCGCTTGCGGCAATTCGCCAAGGCGCAGCTCCGGCCCGATCGCCGCCTGTCGAAGCTTCGAGTGCGCGAGCCACAGATAGTTGACGCTCTCCGTGACGTGATCGGAGAACTCGTTGCCGAGCACATAGCCAAGCCGCGCCGGGCCGCCCGCCTCGTCGATCATGTAGACGCCGGCGATCTCAGCCTCGTCGCCGCCGTCGCCGGCAAACGCTGGAGCGTGGAGCGGCGAGCCGGGATCGACAAGGATGGTTCCGTCGCCCTTGTAGAACCACTCCGGCTGCGCCCCGACACGCCCGCTCTCGGGCTTGCCGCCCTCCAGGCCCATCTGGAACATCTTCATGGAATCGGTCGCCTGCCCGGATGCGATGGCGCTGTGCATGGCGTCCCGCCCCTCCGCCGACCCGAGATGCGTCAGGCCGGTCCCGCTGACGATCAGGTGCGCCGGGTCGGGATGGTCGATGGGGCTGAGCAGTTCAAGGTCGGCTAGGTCGACGACCTCGCCGCCGGACTCGGCGGCGAGCGCCGCCAGGCTTGATCGGCGACTGAGCGCCAGTTGCGCCAACGCCCGGGTGGTATCGGCGGCGCCGACATGTCTTGCCGCGCCGCGCTCGTCGAGCGCGAGCAGGCCGCGCACGCCGCCCTTCCTGAACTGGACGAGGGACTGGATCACCACATCGAACTCCGAACTTGAACTCAACACCGGCCGCCGCGTCCTGGGTGGCGGTGGACCTCGAGGTCGGAACCGGCCTCGGAAACCCGGCGCGCCTTCCAGGACCGGCGCGGCACAGGCGCCTCGCCGCAACAAGAAGGCGGGTCGCCGGAGCGGCCCGCCTTCTGCTCGTTCTCCTCTGACCGCCCTTAGAACTGCTGGCGGATCCGCATGACGAAGTAGCGCCCGATCATGTCGCTGGTGTAGTAGGCGCCGTCCGCCCGGTTGATGACGCTCGGCATCATGTTGAAGACGTTGTTGACCGAGAACTGTAGCGAGGTCCTGTCTCGCAGGTTGTACTGAATGGACACGTCCGACATGAAGTACGGGTCGAAGTGATTGATGATGTTGCCGCTCGTCGCCGCGGTGGTCTCCTGGCCAGGGCCCAGGTTCACCAGATAGTTGGCGCCGGTCGTGTCGAGGAACACCGGGCTGGACTGATAGAGCGTCCGCCAGAACACCCGCCAATTGTGCCAGTTGTAGGTCACATCGAAGGTGCCCTTCCACTTCGGCTGCGCGAAGGTGCCGACCGGGTTCGCCGGCAACTCGTTGAGGACCTGCAGTTCGTTCTGCATGGTCTTCAGTAGGGTCACCCCGAAGCTTAGGTCGCCGAAGTCCCCGCCGCTGCTGTTGAGGTGGGCGAACTTGAGCGCGTCGGCGACGTCGACGCCATAGGTCAGGTGGCCCTGGACACCCTCGAACAGCGAATTCGCCGCGTTGAGGCTCGTGGTCGTGCCGGAGATGATCTGCCCCGTCGCGTCGCGGGTGAACAGGCTGCCGTTGCAGGCCGGCGTGTTCGGGAAGCTCGGGCTGTCGTAACAGGCGTTGAGCACCTGGGTCAGGGTCAACGGCGAGATGCGGTTCTGGATCCGGATGTGGAAGTAGTCCAGCGTCACCGCCAGCCGATCGACCCAGCGGGGCTGGATGACGACGCCGAAGGTGTAGGACTTGGATTCCTCCGGCACCAGGTTCGGGTTGCCCGAGGTGATGATCGGGATCGTCGCGCTCACCGCGTTCGAGGTGAAGGTGTTCGGATTGATCCCGGCCGCGATGCAGTTCGCGCGGCGGATCGCCGGGGTCACGCCCCCGTTGACGAACCGCTGGTCGCACGGGTCATTGGCCATCGAGAACGACCCGACCTGCGGCGTGTAGAGTTCGACGAGCGACGGGGAGCGGATGGCCTGGGTGTAGGACCCGCGGAAGATGAGGTCCTTCACCGGCGACCAGCGGCCACCGTACTCGAACGCCGTCGAGTGATTGGTGCCGTTGCCGAGGTTGTTGATATCCTTGCTCTTCTCCTCGACGCGCCGGATGGAGCCGTTGACCTCGAGCAGGTCCATCAGTGGCACATTGGTGTCCTTGCCGAAGATCGGGACGAACGCCTCGCCGAAATATTCCTGGGTCTCCTGCTGGCCGCCCGTGGTGATATAGGTCGCGAAGCCGCCGCGCGTGAGGGTCAACGACGAGCCGAGGTCCGGTGTGAAGACCGCCCGTTCGCGGCGCGCTTCCACACCGACGTTGGCGCTCAGCCAGCCGGCCGGAAGCTTGATTAGGTCGCCCGTGATGCTGGCCGTCAGCACGCGCTCTTCATTGTCGGCCGTGTTCACCCGCGGCCCGCCGGTGATGAAATTCAGCGTCGCCGCCGAGTTCACCGCTCTTGCGTCGCCGAAGATGTTCAGTGGCAGGCAGTTCGATCCGAAGGCATAGGCGGCGCCGACCGCGCCGTTACCGCCCGCAGGCGTGTTGTAGCCACCGGCAGTTCCGTTGGCGATATGGCCGTTGACGTTACAGATGATCGAGCCGAGCCCGATGTTCTGGACGCCGCTTTGACCGCTTTTTTGGATGGCGATCAGGGCGTCGCTGGCGTCGATCTTCCCGTCCTTGTTCAGGTCGGTGATCTTGCTGCCCGTCTGGGTAACCAGGCTGGTCAGATAGGTGTTGTCGACCTTGACCGCGTCGAGGGCGTCGAAGAACCGGCCGTCGATGATGCCGGACGTCTTGTTCTGCAGGTGGGCCTTCCCGAAGACCCCGGAGATGTTCCATTTGAACTTGCGATCATCGAGCTCGAACTTGCCATCCAGGACCGTGGCGACCCGACCGGTGTAGTTCTGGTCGGTGTCCGGCCCACCGCCGACCAGGTCGTTGTCGAAGCGGTTGATGAAGAAGTTCGAGTTCGCGCCCAATGCGCTCTCGAGAACCCCTCGGGCCTGGGAATCCAGGAACGGGTTGCTGGTGTTCATCAGCAGCGGACCAGAGGTGCCCGTGAAAGCCAGGAGATTGTAGCCGCCCTGCTTCACAAGCTGCGTCGCCTGGGAACTCGAGAACATCGACTCGACGGAGAAGCGGATGTCGTCCGTGATGTCGTAGTGCCCCAGCATGGTGGCATTGAGAACGGTCACCGGCGAGCGGATCTGCGTCGTGCTCCCGACGAGGTCGAAGCCGCAGCCGCCGCCCATGGTGAAGAGGGCCGACGACGCGCCGGGCGTAAGCCCCGGGGCGCAGGTCGCCAGGTCGCCGGTCTTGGTGAACTGGTAATAGTTCGCGCCGACCTTGCCGAGGCCCAGGGACGGCAACATGAGCGAGGTGGGCGACACCGAGCCATAGGGGCCCGCGACCTGCAGGTTCTGGCCGAAGTAGATACGGTATTCCTGATCGGGCGTGCCGTTGCCGTTGGCGTCGAGCCGGGCCCCGAACGGGATCGCAAGCGGGCGGTTGTTGTTCCAATCCGGACGGGCCGACGCCAAGGCGCCGTCCGCCTTGTTGTATTCGATCGAGAAGGTCACGTTGCCGCGGTCGTCCGCGAAATTCGTGCCCATCACGCCCGAGATCTGACGCTGCGCCAGGTCGTCCTTCTCGGACAGCCCCTGCTGGGCGGACATCTCGAACCCTTGATAGTGATCCTTCAAGATGACGTTGATCGTGCCGGCGATCGCGTCTGAGCCGTACACGGCGGCGCCGGCCAGCGGCACGACCTCGACCCGATCGAGCAGGGCCACGGGCAGGACGTTGTAGTCGACCTGCAAGCCGGCCGCCGACGAGAAGTTCGTCGGCACGTTTGACGAGACGAAGCGGCGCCCGTTGACCAGGGTCAGGGTGCGTTGCGAGCCGAGGTTGAACAGGTCGACGTAGTTCTGGCCCACGGTGAAGGCGTTCTGCGACCCGTACGGTCCGATCCCCTGACCGACCGCCGGCAGCTCCTTGATGGCCTCGCCGACGTTCACCAGGGAGCGCTTGTCGAGGTCGTCGGCGCCCACTGCCGATACGGGACGGACGGTGTCCACCTCGGTGCGAGCGATGCGCGACCCCGTGACCACAACCTCATCCACCGCCTTGGTCGCGGCGTCCTTGGAGGTCGTCGGGAGTGTCTTGATCGCGTCATCCTGGGCAAACGCCACCGTCGACGCCGTCAAGGCGATCACCGAGGCGCTCGCCGCCAATACTGCGCGACAAGCGATCCAGCGCGCCTTGTTCTGTTGCCTAGTCTCCACGTCTACCCCCTCTTGTTGTCCGCACAGACATTCGATCGACCCCTACGCCCCTCCCGATCGGTCCCTTGGGATCGGGATCGCTGGAATATCCCCCGGCGCGGCAGTCACCTGACTGGCTTCCGATCGTGAGATCGAATTCCACATCTTGAGAATTTCGTTTATGTGATGAGAGATCAGATCGGCTGTCAATGCTTTTTGGAAACGGTTGCAACCTAGACCGTCACCCAGACTTCACAAGCCGGTCCCGTCGGCGATTCGCCCGAGCGCGGCGGTTCGATGGCGGCTGCAGATGAACGGCGTCCACGAGGCCGTAGGGGGAGCGCGATGCGAAGCGTTGGCCTTACCCGAAAGCCCTGCTCCAGGAGCGAGTCATGGGATTTTCCACAACGATTTCCGCCGCTTCCGTAACCCTGATCCTCGGGATCGGGCACGCGGACGCAAAGCTGCAATCGCTCAAGGACGCCCTGCAGGCCTGCGCTCGCGTGCCGGACTCCTCCGCTCGCCTCACCTGCTTTGAGGACCTGGCGAAATCGTCATCTTCTGGGCACGCGCCGTCGGTGGCCAGCGCCCCAGGTCCGGCTGCCGAGAGAACGCCCGTGACGGCGTCCGAACAACGGGCCGCCGTCACGGCTAAGCGGCGCAAGGCGGACGACTCAGGCGATCCAGCGCGTCAGGGCTACGAGGCCGTGGTCCTTCGCGCCTGGCAGTCTGGGAGCGGCGATTACTATATCGCGCTGACCAACGGTGAGATTTGGAAGAGCGAGACGCGAGACAAACCTCGCCCCGTCAAGGAGGGGGAGTCCGTGCAGCTTCGTCCGGGCGCGATCGGCAGCTGGTTCATGGAGTTCAAGACCCTGCAGCGCCCCGCGATCCGCGTGAACCTGCTCGAATAGGGGCGCTCGCGACCCTCACGGCGGTCCCGTGGAAACGAAGCCAGAGATGCTGACGCGCTGGCATTTGCGCGATTGATGATCGCCGCAAACCGAGTCTATCCCTATTATTGGGATTTCATCTTAATCTTAGGGATTATGCGGCTAACGGCGGAAACGGTCCGTCGCGCATCGATGCCCATCGTCATCGAGTCCCCGTGGTTTTGCGGCATTGGAGCACGACGGATATGCAGCGAACGAATAATCAACTGACACTCGGCGATGACGCCGGTGTCGGCCGGCGCGGCTTCCTGAAGTTCGCGAGCCTGGGTGGCGCGGCGCCGTTGCTGGCGTGGTCCGGGAGCCCGCAGGCATCGCCGCCTCCGAAGCCCGCAGCTGTAGGCCACGGCGCCGGAGCTCGAGGCGGATCAGACGACGACGTCTATGGGCGGATGTTCGGCGTCCGGACCATCATAAACGCCGCCGGTCCCGTCACCGCGCTCGGCGGCACCTTGTTGTCCAAGGAGGTGACCGACGCGATGGCGGCCGCTTCGCGCAACTTCGTCGACCTCAACGAGCTCTACCTGTCCGCCGGCGCGCGGCTGGCGAAGATCCTCAAGAGTGAGGCCGCCATGGTGACGTCCGGCGCCTCGGCCGCTATGACTTTGGCGGCGGCCGCCTGCCTGACGGGAGGCGACAGGGACAGGATGGCGGCGCTACCACAGCCGACCTGGGCCCGCCGTGAGGCGCTCATCCAGCGCGCGCACTCCACCGCCTACGAGCAGGCCTACCGCGACGCCGGGATGACCCTCGTACACGTCGATACGGAAGAGCAGATGCGCGCCGCGATAAGCGAGCGGACGGCCATGATCGGCGGCCTCATCAACACCGAGAAAATGGACCTGCCGGGCATCATTCCACTGCAGCGGTTGGTCGCCATCGGAAAGGCCGCCGGCGTGCCGGTCTACTTCGACGCCTCGTTCTCGGTGACCCATAATTCGCCGCCCGCGAGCCTCTGGCGCTACACCCAGATGGGCGCAGACCTTGTCGGCATCAGCGGCGGCAAGGGGCTGCATGGCCCGCAGGCTACCGGCATCCTGGCGGGCCGCGCCGATCTCGTCGCGGCCGCGCGCAATATGGCCTCGCCCAACGTTCCCGCCCTGGGCCGAGGCATGAAGGTCGACAAGGAAGGGGTTGTCGGCCTGATGACCGCGATCGACCAGTTCCTCACCCGCGACGCCGCGGCGCTCTATCGGCGCGACCGCGCGCGGGTCGCCACGATGAAGGCCTACGTCAACGACATCCCTGGCGTCCGTCTGGACAATGAGGACCTCTACTTTGGTCCCGGTCTCGTGCTGAGTTGGGATCAGAAGGACGTGCCGCTGTCCTACGGTGACTTTGTCCAGCGCATGCACGAGAGCGCGCGGCCGATTTCCGTCCTCATCGCGAGCGGGCCGACCGCCTACTTCGGCAAGGTCAACGGACCGGCGCTCTACGCTGGCTATCTGGCCGATGGCGAAGACATTATCGTCGCCAAACGCGCCCGGGAGATCCTGCTGACGGCGCGCCGGGCGTGACCGCGCCCGCCGCCGTTTCGACCGCAACCACAGGGAATCATTCGCCGAACGCGCTATTTGGGGTGGCGTGTTGATCGCCCGGGAAAATGTCGATAGTCCACAGAGTGGGACTCGCCCTTACGTCACGTAACCGTCGAGGCCCATGTCTCAAGGTAGGACCATGGCGACCAAAGCAGCACCGGCCAAGCGTGGCGCCGCCAAATCCTTCGAAGCCCCCAAGGCGCAGGCGACAGCTCGTCCGGAAGGTAACTCTCCGTCCGGCACCCGAACCTTGACTCGTGGCCTCGACGTGATCGACGTCGTCGCCAAGGGCGATACCGCCCTGCAGGATCTCGCCACCGCGCTCGGCCTTCCGCGCAGCACCGCGCACCGTCTGGCGGCGGCGCTGGTTGAGCGGCGCTACCTGAAATTCATCCGCGGCGTCGGCTACTCCCTGGGCCCGCGCCTGCTGGAGCTCGGCTATGTGGCGGGCCAGCAGACCAGCCTGCAGCGGGTCGCCCGCGAATATCTCGAAGCGCTCGCGGACGCGACGGGCGACACTGTCCATCTCGGCGTCCGGGAGGGGTCTCGCGCCCTCTATCTCGACAAGATTCCGGGACGGCGGCGGGTCGAGATCATCTCCCGCATTGGCGAGCTGCAGCCCTTGCGCTCCACCGGTATCGGCAAGGCGCTGATTCTCGACGCCAGCGAGTCCCAACTGCGGGAATATTATCAGTTCGAAACGAGCCAGGGCAGCAGCTACAACGTCCGCATATCCACCTGGCTCGAGCGCATGCGCAACTATGCCAGGAACGGCTACGCCTTCGATCTCGAGGAAAACGAAGATCAGATCCGGTGCGTCGCGGCCCCGATCCGCGATGTCACGGGCCGGATCGTCGCCGCCATCAGCCTCTCCAGCGCGGCGCAATATATGAGCGACACGCGGATGAACGGATTGGTTCCCGACGTCCAGGAAACCGCGAACGATATCAGCTCCGCCCTCGGATATGCCGGGCAGCAGCCGGAGCCGCCGCAGCGCAAGCCGGGCGGCGTCAAGAAGCCTCGCCGCTAGTCCCGACCTCTCCACCAATTGCTTTGATTGGCGCAGCGGCGCGGCCGTGACTGCGCGCGCGTTGACACCCAGCCTGGCCTTGGCGCCAACATCGCCTTGACAGGTTAGGAAACGTTTCCACAAATGCGGAACAGATTTCCACGATTTGGGAAACGGGGGTGATCGATGGGTGATTTCCGCAGGACTGTCGGCGGCATGGCGGCGGCCGCCACCCTCGTCGCGGCCCTTTCGGCGGCCGCGTTGCCCGCGCGCGCGGATGACGCGCCCAAGCCCCCGAACCCCGATTCCGTGAACCGCGTGCTGCCGCACGCGCCCTATCCGGTGAGCGCACGTGCCCGGGCGCTCCACGCCACCATTCCCGTGGCCGATCTCCACGCCGACCCATTGCTTTGGAACCGCGACCTGCTGAAGCGCAACGACATCGGCCACATCGACATTCCGCGCCTGCGCGAAGGTGGCTTTGCGCTGCAGGACTTCTCGGTGGTGTCGAAGTCGCCGCGGAGCGCCAACTACGTCAAGACCGACGCCAACGACGGCGACGTCATGGCCGACCGCGCCCGCGCCGAACACTGGCCGCGCAAGACCTGGAACAGCGTCCTGCAGCGGGCCCTCTATGGCGCCGACAAACTCAAGGGCATCGAGAAGCGCTCCCACGGCCAACTGCGGATCGTGCGGACCAAGGGCGACCTTCGCCGCGCCCTGCATGACCATGTCATCGCCGGCGTCCTGCTATCGGAGGGCGCCCACCCGCTGGAGGGGAAACTCTCGAACATCAAGGTGATGTACGACGGCGGCTTCCGCGTCCTCGGCCTGCAGCACTTCTTCGACAACGAGCTGGGGGGCTCGCTGCACGGGGAGTCCCACGGCGGGCTGACGCCGTTCGGCAAGGCGGTCATTCCGCAGGCCGAGAAGCAAGGGCTGATCATCGACGTCGCGCATTCCTCGGAAGCGGTCGTGTTCGACACCCTGGCGATCGCGAAGCGGCCGATCATCGTCTCGCACACCGGCATCAAGGGGTACTGCAACACGCCCCGCAACGTCTCCGACGCGGCGCTCAAGGCTGTCGCCGACCATGGCGGCCTGATCGGCGTCGGCTACTGGGACGCGGCCGTCTGCGAACCGACGATGAAGAACGTCACCGAGGCGATCGTCTACGCCGTCAAGCTGCTAGGCCCGGAACATGTGGCCCTCGGGTCCGACTTCGACGGCGGGGTCCCAATGCCATTCGACGCCTCGGAAATGGCGGGCCTCACCAGCTCGCTGCTCGACGCCGGCCTGGATGAGAAGACGGTCAAGATGGTGATGGGTGAGAACGCCATCCGGTTCTTCTCGACCTATCTGCCCGCCAAATAGGCGACCGCCATCCACTCACCATTCCGAAACTTGAGGGGACGTCGATGATGCATTTGCCTGGGGCCGCTAGGGTCGGCGCGATGAGCCTGCTGATCGCCGCCGCGCTCGCAGCCTCTTCGTCGCCGGCAGCAGCCCAGGCCCCCCAGGTTCAGGCTCCGACGGCCGACGGCAACGCGGTGATCCCGCACGCCCCCTATCCGGTGAGCGCGCGCGCCAAGGCCCTGCACGCGACGATCCCGGTCGCCGACCTGCACGCCGACGCGCTGCTCTCGAACCGAGATCTTCTGCAACGCGGCACGCATGGGCACGTGGACATTCCGCGTCTGCAGGAAGGCGGCTTCGCCCTGCAGGGCTTCTCGGTCGTCACGAAGTCACCGCGCGGCACCAATTACGTCCAGACCTCCGCCGATGCGCCCGACGACATGACCGACCGCATCAAGCGCGACGGTTGGCCGCCGCGCACCTGGAACAGCATCCTGCAGCGCGCGCTCTACCTGGCCGACAGGCTGAAGGACCTGGAAAAACGCTCCCACGGCGCCGTGCGCGTCGTGCGCAGCAAGGCGGATCTGCGCAAAGCCCGCCAGGACCGCGCCATCGCCGGCATCCTGTTGTCGGAAGGGGCGCACCCGCTCGAGGGGAAGCTGGAAAACATCCAGGTGATGTACGATGCGGGCTTCCGCATTCTCGGCCTCACCCATTTCTTCGACAATGAGGTGGGCGGTTCGCTGCACGGCGTATCCCAGAGCGGCCTGACGCCCTTCGGCCGGCAGGTCATTCCCCAGGCTGAGGCGAAGGGCATCATCATCGACGTCGCCCACGCCTCGGAAGCCACCGTGCGCGACACCCTGGCGATCGCCAAACGGCCGGTCATCCTCTCCCACACCGGGGTGAAGGGTTACTGCGACACGCCGCGCAACATCTCCGACGCCACCATGAAGGCCATCGCCGATCACGGCGGCCTGGTGGGCATCGGCTACTGGGACGCGGCGGTCTGCAAACCGACGATGAAGAACGTCACCGAGGCGATCGTCTATGCCGTGAAGCTTCTCGGGCCGGAGCACGTCGCCCTCGGATCGGACTTCGACGGGGGCACTGTGACCCCCTTCGACGCCTCCGAAATGCCCGCCTTGACCAGCGCGCTTCTGGACGCCGGCCTCGACGAGAAGACCGTCCGCCTGGTCATGGGCGAGAACGCCATCCGCTTCTTCTCGACCTACTTACCCGACCGCTAAGCTGACGACGACATGGGAGCTGTAAAGCACGTGAAGGGACCAGTCTTCGCCGCCGCCGTCCTGGCGGCGGCCGTTTCCACGTCGGCGCACGCGCAGTCACAGACCCTGCTGCTGCGGGACCCGGCGATCTCGGCGTCGCACATCGCCTTCATCTACGCGGGGGACCTATGGGTCGCCGACCGCAACGGCGCCAATCCGCGCCAGCTCACCGCCGATGGCGGGGACGAGACCCACCCGGTGTTCTCGCCCGACGGCTCGATGATCGCCTTCTCGGCGAACCACAACGAGAACAAGGACGTCTACGTCATGCCGGTGAGCGGCGGCCAGCCGAAGCGGCTGACCTGGCACCCGGGCGACGACAATGTGCTCGACTGGTCGCCCGACGGATCGGCGGTCTATTTCGCCTCGGCGCGCGAGTTCAATCGTGGGCGGTCTGCCCAGCTCTACCGCGTCGCGGTCAAGGGGGGTCCGGCCGAGAAGCAAATGGAGACGCGGGTCTACCGCGGGCGCTTCGACGCCAGCGGGCGCCGCTTCGCCTATGATCAGATCTCCCCAGCGTACGACGGCCTCTACGGCGGCTGGTTCGGCTGGCGCAGCTATCGCGGCGGGCGCACGCCATCGATCTCGATCATGGACATGAAGGCCAAGACGACGAGCAAGATCCCGGGCGACGGGGTCAACGACCTAGATCCCATGTGGGTCGGCGACCAGGTCTACTTCCTGTCCGATCGCGACAAGGGGACCCTCAACCTCTTCCACTTCGATCCGGCGTCCAAGGCGGTCACCGAGGTCAGCCACGAGGCGGTCTGGGATATCCGCGCCGCCTCTGCCTACAAGAGCATGATCATCTTCGAGGTGGGCGGCCGGCTGAAGACACTGGACACGGCCAGCGGGGCGATCGCCGACCTGCCGATCTCCATCCGCCCCGACCTGCCGCAGACGCGTCCGCAGTTGAAGGACGCTGGGACGATGATCCAGAGCTACGACCTGTCGCCCACCGGCAAGCGCGTGGCGGTGACGGCGCGCGGCGAGGTGTTCACTGTCCCGGTCGAGGATGGCTCGACCCGTAACCTCACCAATACCGACGGTGCGCGGGAATACACCGCGCTCTGGTCGCCGGACGGCGGTCGCGTCGCCTACATCGACGCCGCCAAGGCCGCGCAGGAGCTGGTGATCAAGGACCAGACCGGGCTCGGCCAGACCATCCGGTTCCCGCTCGGCGAAGCCTTCAATTCCCTGCTCGACTGGGGCGGCGACGGGTCGCGGATCATCTACGCCAACCAGCGCCTTGAGCTCTGGGCGATCAGCCCCGCCACGGGCGAACGCACCTTGATCGCCCGCAGCGCGCGCCGCCACGCGCAGCAGGTCGACACCTCGCCCGACGGGCGCTGGCTCGTCTACACGGACATCAATCCGAACTCCTATCGCGGGCTGCGGCTCTACGACTTCACCACCAAGAAGACCTATCCGGTGCTGGACGCCCTGGCGGATGTCTCCTCGCCGGTGTTCAGCAAGGACGGCAAGTATCTGTACTTCGCCGCCTCGACCAACGCCGCCCCCGCGCAGGCCGGCCTCGACATGTCGTCGATGGAGAAGCCCTATCGCGCGGGCCTCTATGTGGCGGTGCTGTCGGCGGACGGTGAATCGCCTCTGAAGCCGAAATCGGGCGACGAACCGAGCCCCGCCGATCCTGCGGCCAAGCCGGCGCCCACCCGGATCGATATCGAGGGCCTGGACCGCCGCGTCGAAGCCCTGCCCGTCGGCGAGCGCAACTACGGCGGTCTCGCCACGGCGCGCAGCGGCGACCTCTTCTTCCTGCGCCGGCCCCAGTCGGGAGCTTCGAGCGGACCGCACGGCTTCGAGCCCGCCGACAACGCGCTCATGCGCTTCAACTTCTCGACCCAGAAGGAAGAGCAGGTCGCGCCCGGCGTCACCGGCATGAAGATGAGCGCCGACGGCTGGCACATGATCACCCAGACGCTGGTGGGCCTGACCGTCGCCGACATCCGCAATCCCGCGTCCGCGAAGCCGCTAAACGTCTCCACCCTCAAGGTGCTCGTCGATCCGCGCCATGAATGGCGCCAGATGTTCGACGAAGCCTGGCTGATGGAGAAGGAGTGGTTCTACGACCCGCACCTGCACGGCCTCGATTGGCAGGCGGTCTATGACCGCTATAGCCCGCTGGTCGCCTATCTCGGCCGCCGCGAGGACCTCAACACCCTGCTGCGCGAGATGCTGGGCGAGGCCCAGGTGGGCCACCAATTCGTCTACGGCGGCGACACACCCAAGGAAGCCGGCGCCAACGTTGGCCTGTTGGGCGCCGACCTGGCCGTCGACAACGGCCGGGTGCGGATCAAGCGCATCTACACCGGCGAAAGCTGGAATCCCTTCCGTGGCCCGCTGGCCGCCATCGGCCTGAACGTCCGGGAAGGCGACTACATCCTGGCCGTCAACGGCCGCGAGCTGGGCCCCAACGACGACATCTGGGCGCTCATGCAGAACACGGCGGGCAAGCAGACGGCGTTGCGGATCGCCGCCAGCGCCGACGGCCATGACGGGCGCACGGTCACCGTGACGCCGGTCGCGAGCGAGGGCGAACTGCGGCTCGCCGCCTGGGTCGAGGGCAACCGACAGGCGGTCGCGAAAGCCACCGGCGGCCGCGTGGGCTACGTCTATGTGCCAAGCACCCAGCCGGCCGGCTTCGCGCTCTTCAACCGCATGTACTTCTCGCAGCTCGACAAGGACGCGATGATCATCGACGACCGGTCGAACGACGGCGGCAGCGCGGCCAACTACATCGTCGATGTCCTGAGCCAGGTCCCGCTCTCGGGCTGGCGCGGATCCGCCGGCGACACCTTCAACACACCGGCCGCAGCCATGTTCGGCCCGAAGGTGATGCTGATCGATCAGGACGCCCAGTCGGGCGGCGACTTCCTGGCCTACGCCTTCAAACAGCGGAAGATCGGGCCGGAGATCGGCACGCGGACCTGGGGTGGCCTGATCGGCGTTTCGGGAAACCCGACGCTGATCGATGGCGGCCTGGCCCTGGTGCCCTGGTACCGGTTCTTCGACATGGACGGGAACTGGACCGTCGAGGGCAAGGGTGTCTCGCCGGACATCCGCGTGGAGCTCGATCCCCTGGCGACCAACGCCGGCCGCGACACCCAGCTGGAGGCGGCGATCGCCGAGGCGACGCGGATGCTGGCGGCCAACCCGCAAGCGCGCAAGCTGCGACCCGCCTCGCCGCCCTATCCGACCAAGGTCGGCGAAATCGTCCGGTAGGCCGTGGTCCCGCGCCGGACGCGCCGCCTACATCGTCCAGCCGCCGTCGATGACGTGGATGGCGCCGGTGGTGAAGGCGGCCTCGTCGCTGGCCAGATAGACCGCGAGCGCCGCGATCTCGTCCGGCGTCCCGATCCGCCCCATGGGCTGGCGCGCGACGAAGGCCGCGCGCGCCGCCGCCTCGTCGCCGGTGTCGCGCAGCCGCTGGGCGAGCGACGGGGAGTCGACCGTGCCGGGGCAGATGGCGTTGCAGCGCACGCCCTGGGCGACGAAGTCGGCGGCCACGGCCTTGGTGAGCCCGATCACCCCGGCTTTCGTCGCGCCATAGACGAACCGGTTTGGCACGCCGCGGATGCTCGACGCCACCGAGGCGATGTTGACGATGGCGCCGCCGCCGCCGGCGACCATGTCCGGCAGCCAGGCGCGGATCACCCGATACATGGAGGTCATGTTGAGCTCGAGCGACCGGGTCCAGCTGAGTTCGTCGCAGTCGAGGATCGTGCCGGCGTGCACATAGCCGACCGCATTGACCAGGATGTCGAACCGCGGCTCGCGCGCCTGCATCGCCGCGATGGCGGCCCGATCGGTGACGTCCAGGGTCTCGACCTTGACCAAGGGCTCCGCCCCTCGAAGGGTCGCCAACGCGCCCGCGTCAATGTCGACCGCGGTGACGCGGGCGCCTTCTCGGGCAAAAGCGAAGGCGATCGCCCGTCCGATCCCGGCGCCTGCGGCCGTCACCAGCGCAGTTTTATCCTGAAGCCGCATCGGCCCTCCCGCTCTGCGTCATGCCCAGCCACGGAAATATCCCTGGGCATAACAATTCCCACATGGTGAACTGGACGCTCACAAAATGGGTTTTCATATGCCTCCGTCCCCGACGATTGTCGATCTCCGCGTCTCCGATGTCCGCTTCCCGACGTCCGAGTTCCTGGACGGCTCGGACGCGATGAATCCCGATCCCGATTATTCGGCGGCATATGTGATCCTGGAAACCCAGGACGGCGCGACCGGTCATGGCCTGACCTTCACGATCGGGCGCGGCAACGAGCTCTGCTGTGCGGCCGTCGAGTCGCTTCGGCCCTTCGTCGTCGGCCGGCGGCTCGACAACATCGTCGCCGACATGGGCGGGTTCTGGCGCGAGCTCGCCGGCGACAGCCAGTTGCGCTGGGTGGGCCCGGAAAAGGGCGTGATCCACCTGGCCCTGGCGGCGGTGATCAATGCGGTCTGGGATCTGTGGGCCAAGGCCGTGGGCAAGCCCGTCTGGAAGCTGGTGAGCGACCTGACCCCAGAAGCCTTCGTCGAGGTGATCGACTTCCGTCATATCCGCGACGCCCTGACGCCCGCCGAGGCGGTCGAGATCCTGAAGCGGCAGGAGGCCGGCAAGCCGGCCCGGGAGGCGCGCCTGCGGGCCGAGGGCTATCCGGCCTACACCACCTCGGTCGGCTGGCTCGGCTACGACGACGACAAGCTGCGGCGGCTCTGCCGGGAATATCTCGCGGCGGGCTGGGAGAGCTTCAAGATCAAGGTCGGCCGCGACCTGGACGAGGACATCCGCCGCTGCGCCATCCTCCGCGAGGAGATCGGGCCAGAGCGCCGCTTCATGATCGACGCCAATCAGATCTGGGAGGTCGACGAGGCGATCGAATGGACGAACGCGCTCTCGCAGTTCGAACCCTGGTGGATCGAGGAGCCGGTCAGTCCCGACGACATCCTGGGCCACGCCCGGATCGCAAGGGGCGTCCATCCGATCCGCGTGGCCACCGGCGAGCACGCCCACAACCGGGTGATGTTCAAGCAGTTCCTGCAGGCCGGCGGGATGGATATCGTCCAGGTCGACGTCTGCCGCCTGGGCGGACTCAGCGAGGCGCTTGCCGTCCTGTTGCTCGCCGCCAAGTTCGGAAAGCCGGTTTGCCCGCACGCCGGCGGCGTGGGGCTCTGCGAGCTGGTGCAGCACGTCTCGATGATCGACTTCGTCGCCGTCAGCGGCAGCTGGGACGAAGCCATGACCGAACACGCCGGCCATCTGCACGAGCACTTCGTCCATCCGATCATCATGGACAAGGGACGCTACCGCGCCCCGACCGCGCCGGGGTTCAGTTCAGAGATGAAGGCGGCGTCCGTCGCGCACTACACCTTCCGCCCCGACAAGACCGGCCAACGCGCGTGAGGAAACCAACGTCATGACCACCGACATCCCACGCCGCGCCGGCCGAACGGCGGCGCTTGTCCTCGCCCTTCTGATCGGGACCTCGCAGAGCCTGGGGGCCCATGCGCAGACCGCCGCGCCGACCGACGCCTTGCAGCATGTCGACCCGCAACTTCGCGCCCTCGCCAACCGACCCACGGTGCTGACCGACGAGATCATCCGCAAGGCCCACGCGGCGCCACCGCCCCTGCCCGCCCCCAGCCAGGATCCGCCCGTGGTCCAGAAGACGATCAAGGGGCTGGACGGTCAGCCGGATGTCTCGATCTATGTGGTGAACGCCAAACCCGGCGCAGCGCGGCCGGGCATCCTCCACACCCATGGCGGCGGCTACGTGCTTGGCTCGGCGAAGCAGTATCTCTGGCTGATCCAGCCAATCGCGAAGGCGCTCGACGTGACAATCGTCTCCGTCGAATACCGGCTGGCGCCGGAAACCACCTACAAGGGCTCGGTGGCGGACAACTATGCCGGCCTGAAGTGGATGTACGACCACGCGTCCGAGCTCGGCGTCGACCGGAAGCGGCTGGCGGTCATGGGCGAAAGCGCCGGCGGCGGCCACGCGGCGCTGCTGGCCCTGGAGGCTAGGCGGCGCGGCGAGATTCCCCTGGCCTTCGAAGTCCTGCTCTACCCGATGCTCGACGACCGCACCGGCTCCACCCGGCAGCCTGCGCCCTATGCCGGCCGCTTCGTCTGGACCGCGCCCCAGAACCGCGTCGGCTGGCGCGCCTTCCTCGGCACGGAGCCCGGCACGGACAAGGTCCCGGCGGAGGCCGTACCCGCCCGCACCAAGACCCTGGCCGGCCTGCCGCCGGCCTACATCGCTGTGGGCGACATCGATCTCTTCGTGGAGGAGGACGTCGCCTACGCGCACCGCCTCATCGAGGCCGGCGTTCCGGTGGAACTCCACGTCTTTCGCGGCGGATACCACGGCTTCAACATGCTCGTGCCCGATGCGGCGGTCTCCAAGCTGTACGAAGCCGACCTTTACGACGCCCTGCGGCGCGCGCTGGATATCCGCAAGTAGCGGCGCCTACAGGCGGTAGACGCGCTTGGCCGTGCCGCGGAACAGCTTGTCGCGCTCGGCTTCCGGCAGGTCGGAGGTGATGGCGTCGAACGCCTTCCACACGGCTGCATAGGTCGAGAAGAGTTTGTCGACCGGGAAGTTCGACGCGAACATCGCCCGGTCCGGGCCGAAGGCTTCGAGGGTCTCGAGCACCAGCGGCCGGATGCCTTCTGTGGTCCATTGCAGGTCGAACATGCCCAGGCCGCTGATCTTGACCGAGACGTTAGGCTCGGCCGCGAGCATCCTCAGGCCCCGTTTGAACTGCCGCCAGCCTGCGCCCGTGCGGTCGACCCACATGCCGGCGTGATTGAGGACGATCTGCGTCCCGCCCGCCGCGGCGGCCTGCCGCGCGGCGGCATCCATCTGGTGCGGATAGATCTGCAGGTCGAAGACGCCGCCGCGCCGCCCAAGCTCGTTCAGGCCCTTCGAGAACTGCGGATCGACCATGAAGTCGGTGGCGACGTAGTTGAAAGCGGCCGTCGGATGCTGGTTGAGGACCTGCCGAACGCCGCGGAAACTGGACGACGCCTCGCATCGGTCGAGGAATTGGGCGAACCTCGGATCGGTCAGGTCTCCGCCGGCGATCACCCCGATGGGGATGGGCGCCTTCGAAGCGACCGCCTGCAGCACCTCCAGTTCGCGCAGGACGTCGGTGGGCAGCGCCTCTACATGCACCGCGCCCTCGATAGCGACGCTGCCCTCACCCTCCGCGAGGAACTCTGCCAGCAGGTAGCTGCGGGCGATCGCGGTGTTGTCGCCGATGAACGATACCGACGGCGTTTCAAAGTGCGGATAGAGCCCCGTCGAGAGGTCCCACAGGTGGATGTGGGGGTCGATGATCCTGAGCGGCGGCATGTGCGTCTCCCTGTCCGTTGCCCGCCGCGTCAGGGCGTGGGCGCATCGCTGCGAAGCAGGCCCTGGGCCTTCAGCTCCGCCCACAGCTGGGGCGGCGTGTCGTGGCGGAAGAGCTCGATGTTCCGTTTCACCTGTGAGGGATGGATCGCGCCCGGGATGATCGAGGCGACCGAGGGGTGGTGCAGGGTGAACTGCAGCGCCGCCGCGGCCAACGGCGTCTCGAACTTGCGGCAGACCGCCTCGATGCGGTTGATCCGCTCGGCTTCGTCCGGCGTCGGATCGCGATAGTGCAGTTTCGCGCCGGGCGCGGCGCCGGTCGCCAGTATGCCGGACGCGAACACCGCCCCGATGATCACGCCCACGCCGCGCTTCTCGCAGAGCGGGAACTCGACATCGAGCACGGGCTGCTCGGCCAGGGTGTAGGGCAGCGCCACCAGGAAGAAGTCGAGATCGAGGACGTCCAGGAATTTCGGGATGGTGCCCATCTGGTTGACGCCCGCGCCGATCGCCTTGATCCGCCCCGACGCCTTCAGGTCCTGCAGCGCCATGATGCCGCTCGTGGCGAGCTGATCGAGGTGCGCGTCGACCAGCCGCTCCGATCCGAGGACCAGCGAGTCCAGGTCATGGATGATCAACAGGTCGATGCGGTTGAGGCGAAGCCGCTGAAGGCTGTCCTCGAACGAGCGCATCACCCCTTCGTAGGTGTAGTCGTGGCGATGCTCGAAGGCCAAGCCATGCCGCCATGCGCGCTCGCTGGCGTCGAAGGCGGCGATGTCCTTCGGCGCGCTGAACAGGCGCCCGACCTTGGTCGAGAGGATGAATTCATCCCGCGGCTTTCGATACAGGGCGCGGCCGAACCGATGCTCGCTCAGGCCTCGGCCGTACCAGGGTGAAGTGTCGTAGTAGCGGACGCCCTCGTCCCAGGCTGCGGCCAGGGTTTCGTCAGCCGTCCTGTCCTCAATGTCGTCGAACAGGTTGCCCAGGCCCGCGCCGCCGAAGCCGAACAGCGGCAGCGAGACGGAGGTCCGGCCCAGCCGACGTGTCTTGAACGGGTCCATCCGCTTATCGCCCCCTCGCCAGGATGCCCTCGATGATGTCCTCGATCTCCCAGCGCGTGGCGTTGTCGAGAACCATGGTCGGGCTGCGCACGTAGGCCGACTTGAAGACGCCCATGCGCACGAACAGCCGCTTGTGGAGGTGGTAGAAGACGTCCGCTTCCTGCAGCGCGAGCCGGTTGACCGCCATGATGCGCGTGTCGAAGACCTGCCGAGCGCGGACGTGGTCGCCGCTCTGGAACAGGGTCCAGACCTCCAGGAACTCGGAGGGCTGCGTCGAGAACGGCATGGTCCCCCGCGCGCCGCGCCGCATCTCCTCGATGAAGTAGCCGCCGCCGGCGCCGCCGAAGACCGTCAGGCGGTCGCCCACCGCCGCGGTCATGGCCGCGACCTTCGCCGTCACCGGGACGGACTCCACCTTGATGTACTTCACGTTCGGACAGGCGTCGGCGATCCGCAGCGCCACCGCTGGGCTGATCGGCGCCTGGACGACATCCTGCAGGACGATCGGAATGTCGACGGCGCCGGCGACCCGGCGGTAGTAGTCGATCACCTCCTCGACCCCGGCGGGCAGGAACGTCGGGGGATAGACCATCAGCACATCGGCCCCCTGGTCCTGGGCGAGCCGGGCGTAGTGGGCGGCGAGATCCGAGGCCGCGGCGCTAACGTTGACGATCAGCGGGGTGCGCTTGTCGATGGCCGCGGCGGTGGCGCCGATCACCTGGGCGCGCTCGGCCTCGTTGAACTTGAACATCTCCGACGCGATCGCGAGCCCGAGACCGTGCACCCCGGCCTCCAGGTTGAATTCGACTTGGCGCGCCATACTTTCGGCGTCGAAGCGGCCATCTTCGAAGAACGGCGAGAGCAATATTGGAACAATGCCCTCGATCCGATCCGCAGTCATGGAGCCCCCGGCGCCGACGACGCCAGGCCCGACTGTTCGTCAAAGCCAAGACGTGTGTGGAAACGTTTCCAGTTTTCGCGTAACAGTTCGCCCTGTCAAGGCTGCGACGGCCGCATCGTGGTCGCCGGCAAGGGGGTCGATTGACGATCGGCCCCTTCGTCTCCAGGTGACGTTGACGCGGATATTCCCACAGTCTAACCATTTGTCTCAAATTGTAAGATTTTCTTCAGCCGCCGCCCGGCGTCGCCGGGCCTGCGACGGCAGGCATCATGGAGTTCGGGCGGGAATGGGCCTCAGCAAGATCAGGCATGTCCGGGCCTACATCGTGCGCGGCGGCGGGGCCGACTACGCCGATCAGCCCGGGTATCACTGGATCGACGATCACATCGCCAGCCCGATGGCCAAGTATCCCGGTTATCGGCAGAGCCGGCAGAAGTTCGGCCTGGGCGTCCTCGGCACCTTGGTGGTTGAGATCGAGGCGGAAAATGGCGCCATCGGCTTTGCCGTCACCACCGGTGGGGAACCGGCCGCCTGGATCGTCGAAAAGCACCTGAGCCGGTTCCTCGAAGGCGCCGATCCCGGGCACGTCGAGAAGATCTGGGACCAGATGTTCCTTTCGACCCTGCATTACGGCCGCAAGGGCCTGGTCATCAATGTGATCAGCGTCATCGATCTGGCGCTCTGGGATCTGATCGGCAAGCTGCGCGACGAACCCGTGCATGAGCTGCTGGGCGGTGCGGTGCGCGACGAAATCCAGTTCTATGCGACCGGTGTTCGGCCCGACATCGCCAAGGACCTCGGCTTCATCGGCGGCAAACTGCCCCTGAAGCACGGACCGGCCGAGGGTGACGCCGGGCTTGCTCAGAACCTTGCGGCGCTCGCCGACATGCGCGCGCGGGTCGGGGACGACTTCTGGCTGATGCTCGACTGCTGGATGAGTCTCGACCTGGACTACGCGCGTCGCCTGTCGATAGGCGCCGCAGACCTGGGCCTGAAGTGGATCGAGGAGGCGTTTCCGCCGGACGATTACTGGAGTTACCGCGATCTGCGCGCTCAGGCGCCGCGGGGCATGATGGTCACCACGGGCGAGCACGAGGCCACCCGCTGGGGCTTCCGGATGCTCCTGGAGATGGAGTGCTGCGACATCATCCAGCCGGATGTCGGCTGGTGCGGCGGCCTCACAGAGCTGATCAAGATCTCAGCCCTGGCCGACGCCCGCTCGGTGCTGTGCATCCCGCATGGATCGTCGGTCTACAGCTACCACTTCGTCATCACCCGCCAGAACAGCCCGTTCGCCGAGTTCCTGATGATGGCGCCGGAGGCCGACCAGATGCAGCCGATGTTCGCCCCGCAGTTGCTGGGCGAACCAGTGCCGCAGAACGGGCGGATGCGTGTCTCGGCGCTCGACAAGCCCGGCTTCGGCGTCGAGCTCAACGCCGACATCAAGCTCACCCGCCCATATGACCATTGAAGAGCTGGCGTCCTCATGAAGTTGTGTCGTTTCGGACCGCGCGGGGCGGAAAAGCCCGGCCTCTTCGACAAGGCCGGACGGTTGCGCGACCTGTCCGGCGTCATTCCTGACCTTGGACCCGAAGAGCTTGCGCCGGCCAGCCTGCGGCGGCTGCGCGGCCTGGACGCGCAGAGCCTTCCTGAGGTCGGCGGCGAGGTCCGGCTAGGCGTGCCCGTGGCGCGCATCCCGCAGATCGTCGCCATCGGCCTCAACTACGAAGATCACGCCATCGAGGCGAACCTGCCGATCCCGGCCGAACCCGCGACCTTCCTGAAGTCCATCTCCAGCCTGAACGGTCCCTACGACGAGGTCATGCTGCCGAAGGGATCCGAGCATTCGGATTGGGAACTCGAACTCGGCGTCGTGATCGGCAAGACCGCGCGCCATGTGCGGGAGGCCGAAGCCTCGGCCTACGTGGCCGGCTATTGCGTGGTCAACGACCTCTCGGAGCGCTTCAACCAGAAGCAGCGCGGCAGCCAATGGTCGAAGGGTAAGAGCGCCGACACCTTCTGCCCTGTCGGTCCCTGGCTGGTGACGGCCGACGAGCTTACCACCCCGAACGACCTCGACATGTACCTCTACCTGAACGGCGTGCGCCGCCAGACGGGCAACACGCGCACGATGATCTTCAACGTGCCGGAGCTCCTGTCTTATGTGAGCCGCTTCATCACCCTGCATTCCGGCGACCTGGTGATCACCGGCACCCCGCCGGGCGTCGGCGAAGGCGTCAAGCCCGACCCGGTCTTCCTGAAGGCCGGCGACGAACTGCGGTTCGGCATCGAGCAACTGGGGGAGCAGACCCACAAGATCGTCGATTGGCGGCCTATTGCGCCCGAGGAATGCCCATGAGCCCCTACAAGGGCCGCTTCGCCGGCCGAACAGCGGTGCTGACCGGCGGCGCGTCGGGGCTCGCGCGCGAGACCGCGCGGCGGATCGTCGAGGAAGGCGGCCGCGTCTGCCTGTGGGACCTCGATCTGGATGCGCTGGAGGCGGCCCGGCGGGATGTCGGCGCGAGCCACGTGGTCGCCGTCGACGTCTCCGATTTCGAAGCGGTGCGCGCCGCGGCCGCGGAGTCCCACAAGGCGCTCGGCGCCATCGACATCCTGGTGGCCTCGGCCGGTATCACCGGCGCGACCGGCCCGGTCCATCAGTTCCCGGTCGAGAGCTGGCGGCGGACCATCGACGTCAACCTCAACGGGCTGTTCTACTGCTGCCGTGAGGTCGTCCCCTACATGCTGACCAAGGGGTACGGGCGCATCGTCAACGTCTCCTCCGTCGCCGGCAAGGAAGGCAACCCGAACGCCTCGGCCTACTCCGCCTCGAAGGCCGCGGTGCTGGGCTTCACGAAGTCCCTGGGCAAAGAGCTGGCCGCCGCCGGTATACTCGCCAACGCCATCACACCCGCGACATTCGAGAGCCCGATCCTGGAGCAGCTTCCGGCGAGCCAGATCGAATATATGCGCTCACGAATCCCCATGGGCAGGCTGGGCGAGGTGCAGGAAAGCGCGGCGATGATCTGCTTCATGGCCAGTGAGGACTGCAGCTTCACGACGGCTGCGACCTTCGACACTTCTGGCGGGCGGACGACCTACTAGGGTTCGGCAACCGACCCGCGCGGCCACAGGGTAACCGTCCATGAAACCGCAGATCGATCCGATGTCGCTGGTGGCCCCGGAATTCCGTGAAGCCGCAATCCAGATCGCGGCTCAGGAAGCCACCAGTCCGCCGGCTGTCCGCTCGAGCATCGAGCAGATCCGCAAGTCGCCGTTCTTCGCCAACAGCGAACCGCTACCGGATGTCCCGCATTTCGAGCACCTGGCGCCGGTTGGAGATGGCCACCCGGACGTCGCGCTCTACGTCATCAACGCCAGGTCCGGCGACAGGCGGCCGGCCATCCTGCACACCCACGGCGGCGGCCATATCGCCGGAACGGCGAAGAGCCAGGTCCCTCGGCTGCAGGTGATCGCCCAAGAGCTCGATTGCGTCATCGTCACCGTTGAATACCGGCTGGCGCCCGAGGCCACCTATGAAGCCTCGATCGAGGACAATTACGCCGGCCTGCGGTGGCTGAACGTCCATGCGGACGAGCTCGGGGTCGATCCCAAGCGGATCGCGGTCTTCGGCGAGAGCGCCGGTGGCGGCCACGCGGCGATCCTGGCCAATCTGGCCACCGACCGCGGGGAATTTCCCGTCGCCTTCCAGTGCCTGATCTACCCGATGCTGGACGACCGGACGGGCTCGACCCGGAGCGTGCCGGACCACATCGGGCGCCTGGCCTGGGACGCCGACTGGAACGTCCTGGGCTGGGCCTGCTTCCTGGGCCGCCCACCTGGGGTGGAGGGCGTGCCCGCCATCGCGGTCCCGAGCCGACGGAAGGATCTGCGGAACCTGCCGCCCGCCTTCATCGGCGTGGGCGCCATCGACCTCTTCGTCGAAGAGGACATCGACTATGCCGCGCGGCTCATCCAGGCCGGGGTCCCCACCGAGCTGCTCGTGACGCCCGGCGGCTTCCATGGGTTCGACATCTTCGCGCCGGAGAGCGCCACGGCCCAAAGCTTCGAACGCGCCAAGCTCAACGCGCTCCGGCGCGGCCTTGGGATCGACGCCTAATGCAGTGACTCCTGCCCGCCCCTGGCGCCTTTTTGCGTCGCGATCCATTCCTCGACCCGACGGTCGAGCATGTCGAGCGGCAGGGCTCCGCCGCCCAGCACCACGTCGTGGAACTTGCGGATGTCGAAGCTGTCGCCGAGTTCGGCCTTGGCCTTCTCGCGCAGCCTCAGGATCTCGCGCATGCCGATCTTGTAGGACGAGGCGACGCCCGGCTGGACGATATAGCGCCGGACCTCCGAACGAATCTGGGCGTCAGTCAGCGGCGCGTTGTCGTGCATGTACTGGACCGCCTGCGCCTCGGTCCAACCCTTGGCGTGGATACCGGTGTCCAGCACGCACCGGATGGCTCGCCACTCTTCCAGGGTCAGGCGCCCGAAGTCCGAATAGGGGTCCCGATAGGCCCCCATCTCCTTGGCGAGCTGTTCGGAATAGAGACCCCAGCCTTCCAGGAAGGCGGCGAACACCAGCCGTGAGCGGAACTTCGGAACGTCGGTGAGCTCCTGGGCGATCGAGATCTGCATGTGATGCCCTGGGATGCCCTCGTGATAGGCCGCGACCTCCAGCTGGGGGATCGGCATCGCCTTCATGTCGATCAGGTGCATGTAGAAGACGCCGGGGCGTGACCCATCCGCCGTGCCGTTGGCGTAGAACTGCACCGCACCGGCCTGTTCGCGGTAGGGCTCGACCCGCTTCACCACCAGGTCCGCCTTCGGCAGGATGCCGAAGTAGAGGGGCAACTTCCTCTTCATCGCCTCAAGGTCGGCCGTGACGGCGGCGATGTAGGCCTGGCGTCCCTCGTCGGTGCTCGGGTAGTAGAATTTCGGGTTCTCGCGGACGTAGGTGAAGAACTCCTGCAGCGTCCCCTGGAACCCCACCTGCTTCTGGATCACCGCCATCTCGGCGTGGATGCGCGCCACCTCGCTCAGCCCAAACTGGTGGACCTGTTCCGGCGTCAGGTCCGTCGTCGTCATGTTCCGCAGCCGCATGGCGAAGTAGGCCGCGCCATTGGGGTTCTTGCCAACGCCGGTGGCGATCTTGTCGGCGTGCGCCTTGTCGGCCTCGAGCCAGTCGATAAGGCGCTGGTAGGCCGGACCCCACTGCGTGAGCAGCGCGGTCTTGGCCCTCTCCCGCAGCGCGTCGGCCCTCGCCGGATCGATCTTGCCGGTTTTCACCAGGCCATCGATCTTCGCCTTCGCGTCGGCCCAGATCGGGCTGTCGCCGTCGCCACCGAACGGCGCGCCGGTGATCAGGGCGCGAGCCTGCAGGATTGCGCCGTCATAAGCGAACTGCGGTGGGCGGGCGCCGGCTTCGGCGTTCAGCTTGGCCCGGTCCTTCAATTGTCCAAGGGCGCGCGAAAGCCCGCCGATCCGTGCGACGTAGGCGTCCATGTCCGAGGCTTCGGTGACCCGATGGGACGCTATGAGGAACTGCGCCAAGGACGCCTGGGGCCCCTGCATCTGGGTGAAGATGTAGTCGCTGCGGCGGAACTTCACCGCTTCAGCGGTCCGCCGATACTGATCGATCCAGAGGTCGTAGGAGAGCTGCCCGTCCGGCGTCAGCTTTGCGCGGGTGAAGTGGGCCCTCAGGTCCTCTACCGTCTTGCGGCGCCACGCGAGCGCGCGGTCCTGCGCCGCCTCGGACATGTCGTCGATCTTGTCGTAGTCGCGCTTATCGCCGGCCCCGGTCCGCGCCATCGGACTGGTCGCGAGCGCCTCCTCCTCGCGGGCGTTGAACCAGGCGTTCAACCGCGCCGTTTCGGCCTCGGCCGCCTGACCGGCCGAGGAGACGCCGTGCGCGACGACGGCCGGCGCAGCCGGGGCCGCCGCCTGTCCGCCGCCCGCATCGGCCAGGGCCGCGCCCGCCAGGAGTAGAGCCGCTAGAAGCATCTGCCGATCCCCAGCTCAGCCATAGACGACCTTGCCGCTCTCGTGCCGGGCGAGCCAATCCCAGTTGATGGTGACGCCGAGGCCGGGGCCGTCCGGGACGGGCACGCAGCCGTGTTCGTCGATCGCCTCGAGGTCGTCGGAATAGGTCTCGCCATAGACCGGGACCTGGGCGTGGCGGCCCGGGACCTTGGGGTGGACGAGGCCCAGCTCGTAGTAGTTGGTGTTGCGGATCGCCGCCATGCACTGGCGCGTCGCCGCGCCGGGGCCGTGCAGCTCCACGTCGAGGCCGAAGCCTTCCGCCGCATGGGCGAGCTTCATGACGCCGGTGATGCCACCTTCGGAATGGATGCCGGCGCGGACGAAGTCCGTGCCTTCGGCGAGTATGCCGTCGACCTTCACCTCTATGCCGCGGATGTGCTCGCCCAGCAGGATCGGCGTCTTGATGATCTGGCGCAGCTTCTTGTGGGCGAAGGCCGAGTGCCCGCCGTCCATATAGGGGTCCTCGTACCAGAAGTAGTTGGCCTCATCGCACGCGCGGCCCACCCGCAGGGCGTCGGCCCATGTGCGGTATTCGCAAGCCGGGTCGATCATCAGGTTCATTTCGTCGCCGACCGCCTTGCGCGTCGCCAGCACCGTGGCGGCCTCGCGCTCGATCGGGCCATTGCCCCAGCCGTGGATCTTGAAGGCCGGATAGCCCAGCTCGCGGCATTGCACCGCAAAGTCGGCGAAGGCCTCCGGTGAATCGAGGCCGCCATTCTCGTCCCCGTGCAGCGTCGAGGCGTAGGCCGGCAGGGTCTTGCGCCAGCCACCCAGGAGCTCATGGACCGGGACGCCGTAGGCCTTGCCCGCAATGTCCCAGAGCGCGCAGTCGATGGGCGCCAGGCCATAGCCGTCGATCTGGCGCAGCGCGCGCTTGATGTCGTTCCAGATGCGCTCGCGCTCCAGCGCGTTCCGGCCGATCAGATAGTGCGCCACCATCGCCACCTGGGCGGCCCAGACGCCGCCCATGGCGCCGATGTACTCGCCGGTGATCCCGGCCTCCGTCTCGATGGTCAGCGCGTACCAGACCTCGTTGCAGATCGCGCCCTTCAGATAGACCTGATTGAAGCCGTTGTAGTCGGACCCCATCTCGCGAAACGTCCAATTGTACTGACGAACCGTCAGCCGCTTGATGCGAAGATCCTTCATCCCGTCCTCGTTGGACGCTTCGGCGAGGACACACGCAGACCGGGTCCGTCGCGGCGCCATTCGCCCTGAAGCGTGAAAACTCCTGGAAACGTTTCCACTGTCGGGGGGGCGCCCGCGGATGTCAAGTCGCGAGCCTCCGCGCCGGGACCGCGCACGGAGGGCGACTGGGAAGGCGGTGGATGGATCGGCCTCAGATCTCCGCGGGCAAGCTGTCCTGCGGTTCCAGGTCATTGCGTAGCGCCGACCAGGTCGCGGGCGCCAAGGTGGCCGGCCCGACGACGACCACATCGCCGGTGCGCAGGCCGTGAAGGCGGTCCAGCCCGATCAACTGGTCGACGATCGAGGGGTTGTCCACCGCCAACGTCGGCCCCGAGGGGTCGAATTCATCCGCGGAGATCAGCACAGGGCCCAACGTCACCGCGCGGTCATCGGCGACGCGGGCCTCCAGGTAGCCGACCACGCAGCGTTCGGGCTTCTCGCCCCCCATCGGCGCGGCGCCGATCACGGCGGCGAGCAAGCTGCCTCCAGCGTCATGCGGCGCGCAGAACAGCCGGCGGAAGTGACGGTCCAGTGCGAAGTCCTCAGTGGGACGCCACGCTTCGCGACGGCCGTTCAGGGGGAGCGCGGCCCGGCCCTCGCCGAAGGCGATGCGCGGCGCCCAGGCGCTCAGGGCGCCCGCCAGATGACGCATCTCCCGAGCGTCGGGGTCGAGCAGCGCCCAGTCGCAGGATGGACCGGGAGAGACGAACCTCATGCGTCGATCCTTTCCCGGATCGGCGGCGCCGGCAGAGACACCTGCACCCTGTCCGACAGTCGGCGTCGAAGATCGGTCAGCCTGCGCCGGTAGGCCTCCAGCGACGCGGCCTTCACGTGCCCGTAGCCGCGGAGGCTCTGCGGCAGCTTCGCGAGTTCCAGCAGCACATCCGGCTCAGCCGTCTCGGCGTGGGCGACGACCTCCCCCAGGACCTCGAAGAACTGGTCGCGGACCTCGCGTTCCGCCCGGCGTTCCGCGGTCCGCCCAAAGGGATCGCACCAGCGCCCGCGCACGGGCTTGAAACGCGCCAGCAACGGCATCAGGCGCAGCATCCAGGGCCCGAACTCCTGCTTACGCGGATGGCCGGCGGCATCAACCCGGCCCAGGATCGGGGGCGCCAGGTTCAGGCTCAGGCGCGCTCCGGGACCGAATTCCGCCGCCACCGCCCTGGCGAACTCAGGGTCGGCGTAGAGCCGCGCCACCTCGTATTCGTCCTTATAGGCCATCAGCTTGTGCAGCGATCGCGCGGCCGCCAACGTCAGACTGCCCTGCCAGCGGCCGAGCGCCGCTTCCGCGGCTGCGATCGCGGCGATGGCGTCCGTGAACCGGTCCGCATAGGTGCGATCCTGGTAGCCGACCAGATCGTCCCGGAGCCGTTGGATCACCACTTGCGGCGCTTCGGACTCGGCCGGCGGCGGGGCGAAGACTTCGGGCCGGTCAGCGGTCAGCCGGCCCACCGCGAACGCCCGGCGGTTCTGATCGACGGCCGCACCGTTGAGCGTGATCGCCTTGTCCAGCGCCTCGAGGCTGAGCGGGACAAGCCCGCGCTGCCAGGCATGGCCCAGCAACAGCATGTTGGCGAAGATCGCATCGCCGAGATGCTCGACCGCGAGCCGCCCAGCGTCGAGATCGCCCCAGGTCTTCGCCCGGGCGCGCAGCCGGGCGATCATGCCCGCCCGATCGTATGCCAGGTCCCCGCGCACGGTGAATTCGGACGTGGCGCTCAGGGCGCCGTTCAGGATCACCGCGGTGCGCTCGGCGTTTAGGACCGCCGCGACCCCGGTGGTGTGGGCGACCACCATGTCGTTGGCGAGCAGCAGGTCGGCCTGCGCCTGGCCGATGCGCGGCCGCATGAGGGTCCCGGCGCCGCGCGCGAGGCGCAGGTGGGCGAAGACCCCGCCGCCCTTCTGCGCCATGCCCAGCATGTCCACGGATCGTACGGCCAGGCCGTCGATGTGGGCGGCCATCCCCAGGATCGCGGAGAGCGACGTCACGCCCTGCCCGCCGACCCCCGCCAGGACGATGTTGAAGGGCTGCAGTTCGAGCCTGAGCGGCGCCGGCGCCGGCAAGTCCGCGATCATTGGATCAAGGCCGCCCCGCGGCCGTCGCCGCGTCGCGCCGCGGACGGTGACGAAGCTCGGGCAGAAGCCTTTGCGACAGGACAAGTCGCTGTTGCAGGAAGACTGGTCGATGCGTCGCTTGCGCCCGAACGCCGTGTCCAGGGGCTCGATCGACACGCAATTCGACTGCGCCGAACAATCTCCGCAGCCTTCGCAGACGCGCGGATTGATGAACATCCTCACGCCCGGGTCGGCGGCGAGCCCGCGTTTGCGGCGCCGGCGAAGCTCGGTCGCGCAGGTCTGGTCATAGACCAGGACGCTGACGCCCTGACGCTCGCGCAGGCGGCGCTGCACGGCGTCGAGCTGGTCGCGGTCCAGGACTTCGATGTCGGCCGCCAGCCCGCCCGCGGCCCGGGTGCGCGCGACGTCGTCGCTGACCACGACGATTTCACCCACGCCCTCGGCCGCCACCTGCCGGGCGAGGATCGCGACGGTCAGGGCGCCGTCGACGGCCTGGCCGCCGGTCATCGCGACCGCGTCGTTGTAGAGGATCTTGTAGGTGATGTTCACGCCGGCCGCGACGGCCTGACGGATGGCCAGGATCCCCGAGTGGAAATAGGTGCCGTCGCCGAGGTTGACGAAGACGTGCCGCTCGTCGGTGAAGGGCGCCTGACCGACCCACAAGACGCCTTCACCGCCCATCTGGGTGAAGCCCAGGGTGTTCCGTGGCATCGTCTGGGCCATGTAATGACAGCCGATACCGGCCATCGCGCGGCTGCCGCTCGGCACGACGGTCGAGGTGTTGTGCGGACACCCTGAGCAGAAGAATGGCGCCCGCTCGTGCAGGCTGGCCGGCGGCGGCGCGCGCCGGGTCAGGGCCGCCATGCGGTCACGCATCAGCGGCGTGCGTTCACCTTCGGGGACAAGATCGTAGATCGCCCGGGCGATATCCTCGGCGGTCAGCTCACCGACGTCCTTGATCAGCGGACGCCCCTCGGCGTCGCGCTTGCCCAGGATGGTCGGGCGTTCGGCGAAGCCGTAGCAGACCTGCTTCAACTGGCTCTCGACCAGGTCGCGCCGCTCTTCGACCACCAGCACTGTCCGCAGGCCGCGGACGAAGGCCCGCGCGCCCTCGGGCTCCAGGGGCCAAACCAGGCCGGGCTTGTAGAGCCGCAGGC
>JAFEDM010000516.1 GCA_018241625.1 Pseudomonadota bacterium
GACGGCGGCTACGAGGTCGCCAAGATGACGGTCTCCGAAGACCTCCGCGGCTCCGGCCTGGGCCGCCTTCTCATGCAGCGCTGCATCGATGTAGGCGCCGAGCTCGGCGCGCCCCGGCTCTACCTGGAGACCAACTCCAGCCTGGGCCCGGCCCTCGGCCTCTATCGCGCCATGGGCTTCAAGGACCTCGCGCCCACCGACACGCCCTATGTCCGGGCCGACGTCTTCATGGAGCGGCGGTACTAGGCGCTAGCGCGTCGCCAGCACCACGCCCAGCAGCACAGCGCACCAGTGGGTCGCCGCGGCGGCCACCACATGGCCGTGCCAGATCGCCCGGGCGAACTTCAGCTTCTTGTTCACGTAGAAGACGACGCCGGTCGAATAGAGCACCCCGCCGATCAGCAGCAGCAGCAGGGCGTACCAGGCGACGCCCGCGATCATCGGCTTCAGCGCCACGATCACCAGCCAGCCCAGGGCCAGGTAGAGCGCCACCGACAGGCGGCGGTCCATCTTCTTCAGCACCAGCTTCATCAGGGCGCCGACGCCGGCGATCGACCAGACCGCGGCGGTCATGCCCCAGGCCCAGGCGCCGGACAGGTTGTGGATGGTGAAGGGCGTGTAGGAGCCGGCGATCATCAGGAAGATGCCGGCGTGGTCCAGCTTGCGCAGGGTCGGCCGGTACTGCGCCTTGGCGAAGTTGTAGGCGGTGGAGAAGGCCAGCATGGCCACCACGCCCGCCGCATAGATCGAGACGCCCACGACGGCGCTGATCGATCCCGCCTTCACCGCCAGCAGCAGGAGGACGATCCCGCCCACCAGGGCGAGCGTCAGCCCCACCACATGCACCACCAAGTCGGCGCACTTGGCGGCCGAGGTCGGATAGTGCCGCGGCGGCTTGATCGCCGAACCGTCGGAAGAAAGGGCGGGCAGGGTCATGCGTTCGGCTCCCTCACCGCCTATCCGTCTCACCTCGGAGGCGGCCCGTCCAGTGACAGCTACGACAGGCGCTAGTCTTCCTTGACGCGCTTCTTGCGGAAGCTGGGGTTCAGCACCTTCTTGCGCAGGCGGATCGACTTCGGCGTCACCTCCACCAGCTCGTCCTCCTCGATATAGGCAATGGCCTGTTCGAGGGTCGGGCGGCGTGGCGGGGTCAGGCGCACCGCCTCGTCCTTGCCGGAGGCGCGCACGTTGGTGAGCTGCTTGGCCTTCATCGGGTTGACGTCCAGGTCGTCGGACCGGGAGTTCTCGCCGATGATCATGCCCTGATAGGTCTTCTCGCCGGCGCCCACGAACATGAAGCCGCGCTCTTCCAGGTTCCACAGGGCGTAAGCCGCCGTCTCGCCGTCGGAGTTGGAGACCAGCACGCCCTTGCGGCCGGCGTCGATCGGCCCCTTGTACGGCTCGTAGTGGCTGAACACCCGGTTCAGCACGCCGGAGCCGCGGGTGTCGGTCAGGAACTCGCCCTGATAGCCGATCAGGCTGCGCGACGGGCTCATCAGGCTGATGCGGGTCTTGCCGGCCCCCGACGGGCCCATGTCCTTCAGCTCGGCCTTCCGGGCCGACAGCTTCTCGATGACGATGCCGGTGAACTCGTCGTCCACGTCGATCATCACGTCTTCGATGGGCTCCAGCCGCTCGCCGGTCTCCGGGTCGGTCTGGAACACCACGCGCGGGCGGCTGATGGAGAGTTCAAAGCCCTCGCGGCGCATGCCTTCGATCAGCACGCCCAGCTGCAGTTCGCCGCGGCCGGCGACCTCGAAGGCGTCCTTCTCGGAGGTTTCGGTCACCCGGATGGCGACGTTGGATTCGGCTTCCTTGTGCAGGCGCGCGGCGATGACGCGGCTCTGCACCTTGTCGCCTTCGCGGCCGGCCAGCGGGCTGTCGTTGACGCTGACGGTCATCGAGATGGTCGGCGGGTCGATCGGCTGGGCGGGAAGCGCCTCGGTGACTTCCATGGCGCACAGGGTGTCGGCCACGGTCGCCTTCGACAGGCCCGCGATGGCGACGATGTCGCCGGCCTCGGCGTCCTCGATCGGCTGGCGCTTCAGGCCGCGGAAGGCCAGCACCTTGGTGATCCGGCCGCGCTCGATCTCCTTGCCGTCGATGCCCAGGGCGTGGATCGACAGGCCCGGCGTCGCCTTGCCGCTCTCGATGCGTCCGGTCAGCAGGCGACCCAGGAAGGGGTCGTTCTCGATCAGCACCGACAGCATCTGGAACGGCTCGTTCTTGCGCTGCTCGGCCTTCGGCGGCGGCACGTGTTCGACGATCAGGTCGAACAGCGGGGCCAGGTTGTCGTTGGGCTTGGCCAGGTCCATCGTCGCCCAGCCGTTCTTGCCGCTGGCGTAGATGTGCGGGAAGTCGAGCTGCTCGTTGGTGGCGCCCATGGCGTCGAACAGGTCGAAGGCGTCGTTCAGCACCCGGTCCGGGTCGGCGTGGGCGCGGTCCACCTTGTTCAGGCAGACGATCGGGCGCAGGCCCATCTTCAGCGCCTTGCCCAGCACGAACTTGGTCTGCGGCATGACGCCTTCCTCGGCGTCCACCAGCAGCACGCAGCCGTCCACCATGCCCAGGATGCGCTCGACCTCGCCGCCGAAGTCGGCGTGGCCGGGGGTGTCGATGATGTTGATGCGGGTCTCGCCGGCCGCGCCGTGCCACAGCACGCTGGTGCATTTGGCCAGGATGGTGATGCCGCGTTCGCGCTCCTGGTCATTGGAATCCATGGCGCGCTCCACCGTCGCCTCGTTGGCGCGGAAGACGCCGGACTGGGCGAGGAGCTGGTCGACGAGCGTGGTCTTGCCGTGGTCGACGTGGGCGATGATGGCGATGTTGCGCAGGGACATGGGAATGGACTTCGGAAGCTTCTGGGATTCGGGGAAGGGACGCGCGGGCGCGAGAGCCGCGCGCTTTTAGGCGAGACCGGGCTTGGCCGCCAGAGCGGAGTTCAACGGCACAGTCAGGCTGTTGTGCGGTGCAACCTAGGTAAGGATTTGATAATTGGATTTCAAGCCTTTGAAATATCAGCGATTATCGTTCATTCGAAGATGAATATGTGGATTTTTCGTCGCAAGCGCTTGCGTCGTTGTGCATTGCACCGTACATTGAATTTGTGAGGCGGCTCTGTCGCCTCTGCCCTTCCTGGGCGTTTCCTCCCTATGAACTGCCGCGCCCTCGGGCGCGGCTTTTTTTTGGCCTTCAGGCCAGATGGTCGGGGGAAAGCCCAGCCAGGCGGCGCTCGTGCATGCGCCGGTAGAGCCCTTCCAGGTGACGCACATAGCGCGGCGTGTCGAACAGCGCCGAGCCGCGCGCCGCGGCCACCCGCGCCCGCACCGCCGCCAGGCGCTGTGGGTCCCGCGCCAGGTCCAGCGCCAACGCCTTGTAGCGCGCCGGCGTGTCGGTGATCAGCTCCGGCAGGCCCGCGGCGGTCAGCAGGCTGGCCGCCACCCGCCCGGCGAAGGTGTCGCCCTTTCGTGTGACCAGCGGCAGGCCGGCCCACAGGGCGTCGCTGGCGGTGGTGTGGGCGCAGTAGGGCAGGCTGTCGAGGAACAGGTCGGCGTGGCGCAACCGCTCCAGGTGCCGCGCCAGCACGACGGGCGGGGCAAAGACCAGCCGGGCCGGGTCGACGCCCGCCGCCCGCGCCGCGGCGCGCAGGTTCGCCGGCGCCGCCGGCTCGTCGTGCAGCAGCCACAGCGCGCTGTCCGGAACCTCGCGCAGGATCTCCATCCAGAGGCCGAACACCCCGGGCGCGATCTTGAAGGAGCCGTTGAAGCTGGCGAACACGAAGCCCGTCGCCGGCAGGCCGTGGTCGGCGCGGGTCGTGACGAGGTCGGAGATCTGCCGCTTGCGGTCGTTCGGCTGGTAGCCGTCGGGCAGCCAGGCGATCTTCTCGGAATAGTCCGCGGTCTCCTCCGGGGTGATCAGCACCGGATCGGCGATCAGATAGTCCAGGAACGGCGCGCCGCTGGTCATCGGATAGCCCAGGAAGCTCACCTGCACCGGCGCGGCGCGGCCGGCGAAGATCTGCGGCCGCGAGCCGGCGGTGAAGCCCTTCAGGTCGACGGCGATGTCCAGCGGCTGGCTGCGCGCCAGCTCGGCGATGGCGTGGGCGCCCAGGCCACTCACCTCGTGGAAATGCTCGCTGGCCGCCTCGATCCGCCGGCGCATCGGGCTTTTGTCGTCGGGCCCGAAGGAGAACAGGCTCACCTCGAAGGCGTCACGGTCGTGCAGCTCCAGCATCTCCGCCATCAGGAAGGCCGTGGCGTGGCTGTGGAAGTCCGCCGAGAAGTAGCCGACCCGCACGCGCGGGCCCGGCGCCGGCGCGACCGTCGGCGGCGCCAGCGCGAAGGTCTGGGCGCTGTAGGTGCGCGCGCAGATCAGCTGCTGGCGCCGGGTGGTCGGCAGGGCGGCGGTGGGCAGGGGCGTCGACACCGCCTCGCCGGCCTCGATCCGCCGGGCGAGCTCGGCCGACAGGGCCTCGAAGTCGGTCCAGTCGCAGATCCGCTGGCGGCTCATCAACAGCTGGCCCAGCAGGTGCGGCAGGCCGGGCGCGAGCGCATAGGCCTTGCCGTAGGCGTCGGCGGCCTCGGCCCAGCGGCCCAGCATGGCGAAGGCGTGGCCGCGCTCGGCCTGCACCCGCGGCTGGTTCGGCAGGCGGTTGGCCAGCTCCGCATAGACGCTCAGGGCGTCGTCCGGCCGGTTCAGCTCGAACAGGGTCTTGGCCAGGTTGAAGCCGATGGTGGGCTGGCCGGGCGCCAGATTCATGCCCTGGACGAAGGCCTCGACCGCCTCCTCGCGCCGCCCCAGGCCCGCCAGCGCCTGGCCGCGCGCGGCCTGGGCCGCGCCGTCGGTGGGCGCGGCGGCGCAGGCGCGCTCGGCAGGGCCTCGCCCCAGCGCTGCAGGTCGTTCAGCAGGTTGGCGTGGTTGACCCGCAGGGCCGCCGAGTCCGGCGCGATCGCCAGCCCCTGCTCGAAGGCGGCCAGGGCCTCGGCGGCGCGCCGCTGCACCCGCAGCATGGCGCCCAGGTTGGCGATGGCGCCGACGTTGCGCGGCTCCAGCTGCAGCGCCTGGCGCGTGGCCGCCTCCGCCTCGGGATAGCGTCCGGCGGCGTAGAGCTTGGCGCCTTCCTCCAGCCAGGCGCGGGCGGTCTTCTGCGGGGGCTCGCTCACGATGGGTCGGTCACGATAAGTCGGTCAGGGCGGCGCTAGGCTTTCAGCGCGCTCCAGTCGGCGGCGGCCAGGGCCGTGGTCAGCCGTTCCAGGTGCCCCTTCAGCCGCGCGAAGCCGGCGGTGGGCGCCAGCCGCGTCTCGTCCAGATAGAGGCTGCGGTTGATCTCGATCTGCAGGGCGTGCACCCGCCGCTGCGGGCGGCCGTAGTGCTCGGTGGTGTAACCGCCGGCATAGGGCGTGTTGCGCGCCACGCGGTAGCCCAGGGCTTCCAGCTCGCGCTCCACCCGGCCGGTCAGCACCGCGGCGCACGACGCGCCGAAGCGGTCGCCCAGCACCATGTCGCAGGGCCGGTCGCGCCCGCCGGACCGCGCGGCGGCGGCCGGCATGGAGTGCCAGTCGACCAGGATCGCGAAGCCGTGCGCCTTACTGGCCTCGGCCAGCAGCTTCTCGAGCGCGATGTGATACGGCCGGTGCGCGCCCTCGATCCGCCCGCGCGCCTCCTGGAAGGTCAGCTTGCGGGCGTAGATCTCCTGGCCCTCGGACACCACCCGGGCGATGGCCCCCAGACCCGCCGCCACCCGGGCGGTGCGCGCGCGGGCGAATTCCGGCAACTCGTCCTCGAACATGCCGGGGTCCAGCTCGAAGGCCTCGCGGTTCAGGTCGATGTAGGCGCGGGCGTAGCGGGCGGCGATCACCGCCGCGCCGAGCTTGGGGGCCTCGGAAATCAGGTCGTCGACGAAGGCGTCCTCGGATCGCCGGATCGCCTGGGCGTCCAGCGCCGCGGCGGCCATCATGTCGTCCGGATAGTCGCGGCCCGAATGCGGCGAGGCGAACACCAGGGGCGTGGGCGGCGGCTGGCCGTCGGCGGCGGCGCGGCGCAGCTCGAACGGCGCCCGGCCGGAAGCGTCCTTTCGCGGCGCGGTCCCCTTGGACTTGTCCTTCGCGGCGATCGGCTCCCAGGCGTTCATGCGGCCATACAACGCTGAGCCTCCCGCTGGGTCAAAGGTTCATCGTGCGTTAACCCGTCGGAAGTTTACCGATCCGAAGCTATGGTCGGTGTTTCCTAGCCGCCCGACGCGTTTCAGCCTGCAGAGCCCCTATGCCCCGCATCCTCCTCGCCGAAGACGACGACAGCCTCCGCGGCTTCCTGGCCCGCGCCCTCGAGCGCGCCGGCTATGAGGTCACCGCCTGCGCCGACGGCGACGAGGCGGCCGCCGTGCTGGACGAGCAGTGGGACCTGCTGCTGACCGACATCGTCATGCCCGGCCTCGACGGCATCGAGGTGGCCCGCCAGGCCGCCGCCAAGCATCCCGAGCTGCGCATCATGTTCATCACCGGCTTCGCCGCCGTGGCGCTCGCCGCCGGCAGCCAGGCCCCGGCCGGCGCCAAGGTGCTCTCCAAGCCCATCCACCTGCGGGAAATCGTCTCGGAAGTGGAACGGATGATGGCCGCCTGACGACCATCCGGGCCACACCGCTTGCGCGCGGCGGGCCCCATCGGTATATCCCCGCCTTCCCGAGACCACGGATAACGGACGCGTAGCTCAGCGGGAGAGCACTACGTTGACATCGTAGGGGTCGCTGGTTCGATCCCAGCCGCGTCCACCATCCGCTTTCCAAGACCCGATCGATCCGCCTTCTCCGGCCGCGCCCGACCTCCGGGTTCGACTAGTCGAAGCTGTCGGCCTTGAGCGCGACGTTGCGGATCGACCGGCACCCACTGACGGTGGGCCGGTGCTTGCCGGAACTGCCGTTCAGTGAATAGCCGGAGCCAATGCAGCCGGGCTCCAGCACGCAGTTGGTGATCGTCGGCGGATAGGCGTCGCCATACTGGAATAGGGTGTCGACGACATTGCGGTTGGCGGCGTTCGCGTTGACTGCCGCGGCGCCTATGATGATCGAGTTGCTCGCGACCAGGGGGACGCCGATCGAGAACACGCCCGTCCAGGCGGATCCCCAGCGCGCGGCCGTGGTCTGGCCGTCGCGGGAAATGTCGATCATGCAGTTGCTGATCGTGCACGACGTGCCGCCGGTGGGCTTGCGCGCAAATTGGGTTAGCTCGACATGGGCGTTGGGGGCCGGAGCCACGCCGCCGCCGGTGATGTAGCAATGGTCGAAGGTCAGGGAGGCGAAGCCTGTCCCATTGTAGCCGACATCGCCGAGCCCCTGCTTCTGGCCCGAGAACCGGCAGTAGCTGAAAACACAGGTTCCCGACCCCATGACGAAGGTCGCGGCCTTGACGAACGAGCAGTTGACGAAGCTGATCTTCAGCGCACCGGCGTTGTAGTCGATATCTCCATTGATATTGCAGGGGAAATTGACGGCGGCATGACCGGGCGGCGGCGCGCTCAGCGTAAAGGTGCAGTTGGTGAAGGTGACCGTGCCTGTGCCGGTGATCGAGATGGCCGGACATCCTGAGAAGTCGTAGTTGGCGATCGCGACGCTCCGCGGCCCGGCGTCCAGGAAGAGCCCACTGAGGTTGGACTTCACGAAGCCCTTGCCGGAGAGGTAGGCGTCACCGGCCAACTTACCCGACCAGGCGCCCTGCCGGGCGCCGGCGGCGGACCCCGTGCCGCCGGATTGCAGGTTCCATACGGCGGTCAGTGCGGACCCCTGCACAGGGGCGGAGACGGCGGCCGGCGCCATCGCCGCGGTCTGAGCGAGCGAGGGGGACGCGCTGACCGAGACCAAGGCCCCGATGGCGCGCCGGCGGGTGATCTTGCGCATCGATCTGTCTCTTCCAACCATCGCGCTCCGCAGCGCCGGAAAGGCATGATCCCCTTGGTCAACGCGCCGGCAGAGGTCGGCGCGGCGGTTTGTCGTCGGGCGACATGAAGAGGTCTCCCGCGGGGTTTGACGCCTTCAACAACCGAACTTGCCCGGGCGCGAAGCTCATCCCGCTGACGTGCCAGCGCTGGTCGGTGAGCGTGTGGCCGTTGATGTCGTCGAGGTTCAGGACGAGAAGGTAGGTCTCGCCGTTCACGGGGATTTCGTCACCCTCGAACCAGGCCGGAAGTTCCAGGCCGATCGGTGCGACAAAGGTCGGCTGATCCGCGGGCCACTTCCAACCGCCGCCGCCGACCTGTTTCGCGCTGCGCCTGCGAATGAAGCTCCGCCGCCCGCCGTTCGTCACATCCATCAGCAGGTTCTGGCCGCCCTGGTTCTGAAGAACGGCGAGCTTGGCGACCAAATCGCCGATGGCGCCACTGAGTTCGGCGTTGGTGTCGTCGGTCACCATGTCCGGCTTGCCGGCGTCGAAGTGCGAGAAGTGGATCAGGCCCGACGCGCCATTGATGATCGAGGACCAAGCCTGCACGCGGTACTGGGTCGCCGTGAGCCGGGCGTAGGGGCCGGGCGCCGTCGAAGTGACGCGGCTTGTCGAGAGGAAGGCGAAGACCGGCTTGTAGGGCGCTGTCAGGGCGAAGCCGTTGATCGGGCCGAAATACATCGCCCCGACGGCCCGCCCGTTCATGGTGGTGAAATTGCCCTGGAAGCCGTCCTGGGCGTCCACGTCGTGGTAGGCGTAGGCGACGCCGCCCTGATACGGGTACTGGTCGAGGCTCTGCCAGGACGCCGAGGCCCAGTTGACGAAGTTCTGTGGCCCCAGGGAGGTGTATTGCCAGCCCGGGATGTTGCCGGTGAAATTGAAAAAGAAGCCCTTGGTGTTGCCGAGGCTGCGGGCGAAGGCCACCTCCGTGTCGTGCGCCGATCTCTGCGGCCCCACGATATCCGGTTCGTCGTAGCCGAAGTTGGCGATGACGTTCGGGTCGCTCTGGTTCAGCGCATAGCTGTTTGACGCTGTGGTGCTGTAGGTGGCGCCGGACGGCAGGCCGCCGTCGAACTGATGGCGCCCGCCGACCACCATCTTCAGGCCCTTTGCCGCGGCCGTGGTTCTCCAGGTGTCGCCATGGTCGCCGGCGAAGTCGTCGGTCGGCGAGAAGTAGGTGTTGATCCCGCGCTTGACCCAGGTGTCCATCGCCGAGACGCCCTGGGCGTAGGCGCCCACGACAAAGAATTTGGGTCCGGGCGGACCGGAGGGCGCACTCGCCGGCGCCCGGGGCGACGGAACGGCCGGCGCTGCGGCCACCGTGAAGGGCAGGGCCAAGGCTGCGGCGGCCCCGATAAGCGTCAGGCGGTCCAGGAACAGGCGCATCGATGTGCCCTTTGCGGCGTGCTGAGGCGATCGCGTAAAGCTGCTTCGCTCCATTCATGCCCCGCGGCGCCGTTGCGCGGCAATCGGGACGGACCACCTGTGTAACCTGCTTCGGCGGCTAACAGAGCCCGGACGGGTCGGCCACCAGCCTCGCCACCCGTCGAAAGCAGTCGGCCGCAATTTTTTTATGGCCAGTTTTCCATGGGAATCGCCGATGTCATTTCAATATGAAATATTCGAAACGATCAGGATAAAATAGAAACATCGGTATCCGAAATCTCGCAATCCAGAGAAGGCTCGCCTATAAGATTAAGCTTTTCAACCAGCCAAGACGTTCACGTTCGAAGCCGCGGTATGGAAAAAGCGCCCGCCAAGCGACATCGGTAATCAGGGGTGGCTACAGACTTCGCCCGGACCTCCGCCTTATGTGTCCATAATGAAATCATAGTGGACCCTGCGTCCGACGCGTCGGAAGGTTCTGCCGCCGAGGGGTGAACGCCCGCGCCAGATGGGCGTCGTGACCCTTCCGGGGGAGGAATCACGATGTCCAAACGCACCTATCTGTGCGGCGTCTCGCTGCTGGCCGCCGTCATGTCGCTGAACCACGCCGCCTATGCGGAAGCGGCGCCTCAGGCGGCCCCGGCCACCGCGGCCGCCCAGGCGGCCAAGCCGGCCGCGGCGACAGAGCCGGCGGTCAGCGAGGTGGTGGTGACCGGCTCCTACATCGCCGGGGCGGCGGAGACCGCGGCCCTGCCGGTCGATGTGATCGGCGCGGCCGATCTCAAGAGCCAGGGCAACCCGACCATCGTCCAGCTGGTGAAGGCCATCCCGGCCTCGCAATCGGCGCTCGGCGAGTCGAACCGCTACAACGGCGGGGCCGGCACGGCCTCGATCAACCTGCGCGGCTTCGGCGCGTCACGGACCCTGACCCTGATGAACGGCCGCCGGCTGGCCGACAGCCCGGCGGCGGCGTTCCAGGGCGGCGGCACGGACCTCAACTTCATTCCCCAGGCCGCGATCGGCCGGATCGAGATCCTCAAGGACGGCGCGGCGGCGACCTACGGCTCCGACGCCGTCGGCGGGGTCGTGAACTTCATCACCCGCAAGGACCTGAACGGCTTCGACATCGAGGGCGAGTACACCCACGTCGACGGGTCGGACGGCGACTACCTGGGCAATCTGGCGTGGGGCAAGAAGTTCGACGCCGGCAACATCCTGATCACCGCCGGCTATCGCCACCGCTCCCGCCTCGACATCCACGAGCGGGACTGGGCGATCAAGGACTTCGCGTCGTCCGGCGGCTACAACGGCGCCGGCGGCTGGACCGGGGCGGCCAATCCGGGCTTCTACCAGGCCAACGTGCCGGTGGCGCAGCGGGCGGCCAACCCGTCCTTCCGCGACAACGGCTGCGCCGAGCTC
>JAFEDM010000517.1 GCA_018241625.1 Pseudomonadota bacterium
CGAGGCAAGTTAACTCGCGTTCACGGCGATTTGCCGCAGGCGGACACGCGCAAACGAAAAGGGCCCCGGCTCGCGCCGAGGCCCCTCGTGGACTGGAAAATAAGATCAGGCGATCGCGACACGCCGGCGACGCATCATGGCGCCGATGCCGCCGAAGCCCATGATCATCAGGGCCCAGGCCGTCGGTTCCGGCACCGCGACCTCGATAAAGGCGTCGCGCCCCGCGACCGTGCAGGTGTTGGCGCAGGCGGTCGTGCCGTTCGCCGTCGTCGCGTTGTAGGTGTCGGCCGCGAACCACCAACCGCCTGGATTCGGCGGCGGCTGACCAATATTGGCGCCGGTGGTGTTCGAGATCAGGTGGTCGCCGGCGCCGAGCGTCAGCAGCTTGCCCGTGGTCGGGTCGGTGGTCGCCCCGACGCCGGCGAAGGTGATCCCGTTGCCATCGTAGATATCGAAGATGAACGGACCGCTCACGCGGTTGTTGCCGCCGTTCGGCAGTTGCCACGCATTCGCGAAGGTGCCCCAGGTGGCGTCCGTATAGCCCAGAGCGGGCGAATAGGCGTTGCCGCCGTTGCCGCCGGTCGGATCGAACACTGCGCCGTTCGCGGCCGTGATCGTCGAGCTGGGGTCAACCACAACCCGGCCCAGGACGCCGTTGATGGTCTGGCCGAGCGCGGCTTCGGCGCCGGCGTTCATCCCGAAGGTGAAGAACCAATTGCCGTTGCCGTTGTCCACGAACTTGCCGTCGGTGAGGTTGACCGTCACCTGAAGTTCGTAAGGGGTCATCTCCTTGACAGTGACCGTGCCAAAGGACTGCGGCGCGACCGAGCCGGAGGCGTCCCAGTTCAGTTGCGTGATATAGGTCGCGGCCTTGGCCGCGGGCGCGGCGGCGATCAACGCCAGGCTCGCCGTCGCGGCGAGAAACTTCATCTTCATCTCAAAAACCCCCACTCACACAGACATGGCTTGTTAACTTACATTAACCCTGCCAATTCTTTCTTGGAACCACTTTCCCCTAAAAAGCGCAATTTAAACGGGGGGATGGAATTTTTTGGGCGCTACCCGTTTACGGTGTATCCGGATCAAACCGCGCCATCCGTCGCGCCGATTGAGCCTTCGATCGCAGTCGAAACTTCGCGCCGCGTTGTCGCGATAGGGTGGCCCTGCATGCGTAGACGCATCTTCCCCAGCCTGTTGGGCGCGGCGGCGCTGGCTTTCACCCCTCTGCTGGCGATGGCCGCGCCCAACGATTTGGCGGCGAAGGACCTGGCCGAAGCCAGGCCGGCCATCGACAAGGCCAACGCCGAATGGCTGCCGGCGATGAAAGCGAAGGACGCTGAAGCCCTGGCCGCAGCCTATGCCGAGGACGGGGTGTTCGTCCTACCGGACGGGCGCGAGATCGTCGGCAAGGCGGCGATCGCCGATTTCTATCGTGGACGCGTGGCGGGCCTGGCCCAGGTGCTGGGCGGCGGCATCCATCACGACGGCATGACCCGGGCGCGCGATGGGCTCATCTACGAATGGGGTCACGGCGGGGCCACGACGATCGATCAGGCCGGCAAGCCGACGACGACGAACGGGCCCTACCTCACTGTCTGGAAGCGCGGCGCGGACGGCCGTTGGGCCATCGTGCGCAACCTGGTGTTCTGACGGCGAAAGTGGGGCGGGCGATGCGGACGGTTCTTGCGGCGACGGTGCTGGCGTTCGCCCTGGCGGGCCAGGGGACCGGACAGGCCTTGGCCGACCCGGCGGCGGACAGCGCCCAGGCCTGGCGGACCCTGACGCGCGCCGATGTCGAGGCGCACTATCATCTCCTGAAGGAGAACCACCCCGGCGCGGCGGCCGAGGCCGAGGATCCGGGCTTCGTGACGAAGCTGGAAGCAGCGCGCACCCAGGCGCTGGCGCGGGCGGGAAAGGTGGACGGTGTCTTCGGCTATATCGCCACCGTGGCCGGATTCGCCCACGCGTTCGGCGACAGCCACATCAACAACGGCCCGGTGATCCAGCCGCGCACCGTATCGTGGCCCGGGATCGTGGCGGCGCGGCGCGGCGAGGGCTGGGTGGTGGCGGCCGACGAGCCGAAGGTCACCGGGCGCGAGGTTGTGGGCGCCGAGATCGTGAGCTGCGACGGTCGGCCGTTCGGCGAGCTGGCGCGCGACGCCCTGGCCTTCCATGGCGACGCGGCCTCGCCGGCCGAGCAGATCCTGTTCGGGAACTGGACCCTGGTCGACGATCACAATCCGTTCCTGGCCCTCCCGAAGAGCTGCCTGCTGCGCAAGGATGGGGTGGAGACGACCCTGCCGCTCAAGTGGACGTCGATCGCCTACACGACGCTTCGCCAGCAATATTGGAAGGCGCCGGTCGGGCATGCCGGCTTCGGCGTGCGCCGGGTCGGCGATGGCTGGTGGATTTCGATCGAACATCTCGACGCCGGCGCCCAGCCGGTCATCGCCGAGGTGAAGGCCAAGGTCGAGCAGATCCGGGACGGCGCCTTCGTGGTGGTGGACCTGCGCGGCAACGGCGGCGGCAACGACGCCTACGGCGTGCAGCTGGCCCAGGCCCTGATGGGCGAGGGCTATGTGGACGATGTGCTGGGGCCGCAGACGGGCGGCGACTGCGAGACCCGTTTCCGGGCCTCGGCCGAAAACGCCGCGGCGCTCACCAAGGCGGCGGCGGCCTTCGCCCGAACCGGCGATAAGGCCGGGCAGGAGGGCTATGAGCGGGGCGCGCGCGAAATCGCCGCGGCGCGGGCCAAGGGCAAGGCGCTGACCGGACCGCCGCGCTGCTCGTCGCCGCCGAAACCGCCGCTGACCCACGCCTCCCTGGCGAAGGCGCCGATCGTGCTGCTGACCGACGTCGCCTGCTTCAGCTCCTGCATCCAGATGAGCCAGTTCTTCCGCGACCTGGGCGCGACGCACGTGGGCCAGATCACCGGGGCGGACACCCATTATTCGGAGTACCGCGACATCGTCCTGCCGTCGGGCCTGTCGTCGGGCTCGACCCTCATGGGCTTGATGCCCGATGCGCCGCCCAGGCTCGGGCCTTATGCGCCGAAGTATCCTTACGCGGGCGACATCGCGGACACGGCGGGCCTGGAGCGATGGATCGTCGGCGAGATCGTTCCGAAGCTTCAAATGCAACGCGCCGCCGCTCGGGAATGAGCGGCGGCGCGGGCTAGTTCGGGGCCCCGGCTCGGCCTACGGGGCTTCGCCCCTCCGGTAGCCGGGGACGCGCGCTGTTTTCAAAGCACCCCGAGCATCTCGGCGACCAGCGGGTGGCGGACGATGTCGCGTTCGGCGAGGCGGACGACGGCGATGTTGGAGACCGCCTCGAGCTTGGCGGAGACGGGCGCGAGGCCCGAGAGCTCCGGGATCAGGTCGGACTGGTTCGGGTCGCCGGTGACCACCATGGTCGAATGCCAGCCCAGGCGGGTGAGCAGCATCTTGAGCTGGACGTAGGTGCAGTTCTGCGCCTCGTCGATCACCACGAAGGCGTTGTTGAGCGTGCGGCCGCGCATGAAGCCGACCGGGGCGATCTCGATGGCGCCCTCGGCCATCAGGGCGCGGACCCGCTTCATGGAGAGGCGGTCGGAGAGCGCGTCGTAGAGCGGGCGCAGATAGGGCGCGAGCTTGTCCTCGGCGTCGCCGGGCAGGAAGCCGATGCTCTCGCCGGCCTCGACCGCCGGTCGCGACAGCACGATGCGGCCGACGGCGCCCGATTCCAGCGCCTCCACCGCCTTGGCGATGGCCAGATAGGTCTTGCCGGTGCCGGCCGGGCCGAGCGCCATGACCAGGTTCTTGGCGTCGATGGCGTCGAGCAGCTGTTGCTGGCCATCGGACTTGGCCTTGATGGTCTTGAGGTAGCCCTGATCGCGCTCGTCGTTGGACGCCAGCGGCGACCAGCCATGGGAGACCGGAAGCCGGCGGATCTTATCATCCCCGGAGAACTGGCCGGCGTCGAACGCGCCTTCGCGCAGCTGTCGCTTCAGGGCTCGCTTGGTCATCAAAAGCCTCCGTGGCGCCCGGGGATCGGGCAAGAAAAAAGGGCGACTCCGCAGTGGAGCGCCCTTGGGTGGTCGGGGATGGACTGGAACAGACGGCGTGCGCGGCGGCGGGGCTGTCCGGGAGGGGCGCCCAGGGGGCGTCCTCGGGATGCCGGTCCGGATCCGAAGACCCGGGGTGACCACACACTCAGCGCCATCAACTCCGTCCAGCGCGAGATGCGAGCCGTGGAATTCGGCCCGCAGCGGAGTCCGAGACAGCTATCGCCCCCTCGAATCGCCCGACTAGAATGAGGGTAGCTTGGTTTCCGGAGTCTTAAACAGACGGTTTGTCGCAAGAAACGGGGTGTGCGGATGAGTGTCTACAACTTAGGCAATGTGACGCCTGAATTACCGAATGATGACGAATACTGGATAGCGCCGAGCGCATCCGTTATGGGCCGAGTGATTCTCAAGAAGAACGCCTCCATTTGGTGGGGCGCGACCCTGCGGGGCGACAACGACCCGATCATCGTGGGCGAAGGCTCCAACGTGCAGGACGGCAGCGTGCTGCACACCGACACCGGTTCGCCGCTGACCATCGGCGCCAATGTCACGGTGGGGCACATGGTGATGCTCCACGGCTGCACCATCGGCGACAATTCGCTGGTCGGGATCGGCTCGATCATCCTGAACGGGGCGAAGATCGGGAAGAACTGCCTGATCGGCGCCAACTGCCTGATCACCGAGGGCAAGCAAATTCCTGACAACTCCCTGGTGATGGGCGCGCCGGGCAAGGTGGTGCGCGAGGTCAGCCCCGAACAGGCGATGGTGATCACTGGCGGCGCGGCGCACTACGTGCAGAACTGGAAGCGCTACAAAGCGGAGCTGAAAGTGATCTAGGGGAGGATCCGATGGCTTATGAGTTCGTGAGGGTCGAGCGGGAAGGGCCGGTCACCATCGTGACCCTGAACCGACCGGAGGTGATGAACGCCCTGCATTCGCCGGCGCACTTCGAGCTGGGCGAGGTGTTCGACGCCTTCGCGGCCGATCCGGAGCAGTGGGTGGCCATCGTCACCGGGGCCGGCGAACGGGCCTTTTCGGCCGGCAACGACCTGAAGCACCAGGCGGGCGGCGGCAAGATGGGCAACCCGCCGTCGGGGTTCGCGGGGCTGACCACACGCTTCGACCTGAACAAGCCGCTGATCGCGGCGGTGAACGGGGTGGCCATGGGCGGCGGCTTCGAGATCGCCCTGGCCTGCGACGTCATCGTGGCGTCGGAAGCTGCGGTGTTCGCCCTGTCGGAGCCGCGGGTGGGCCTGGCGGCGCTGGCCGGCGGCCTGCACCGGCTGCCGCGCGCCATCGGGACCAAGCGGGCCATGGGCATGATCCTGACCGGCCGGCGGGTCTCGGCGGCGGAGGGCCACGAGCTGGGCTTCGTCAACGAGGTGGTCGCGCCGACTGACCTGATGGCGGCGGCGCGGCGCTGGGCGGCGCAGATCTGCGAGCTGTCGCCGATGTCGATCCGCGCCTCGAAGCAGGCGGTCTATCAGGGCCTGGACGAGCCCAGCCTGGAGGCGGCGATCAAGGGCCAGAACCGCTATGAGGCGGTGGCCGCGCTCTACAGGAGCGAGGACTTCGTCGAAGGGCCGCTGGCGTTCTCGCAGAAGCGCGCGCCGCAGTGGAAGGGGCGATAACCTCTACCTTGACGACGTGAACAAAAGAGGATCATCTAGCCGCCCCTAGCGTGCTCTGGGAGGGGTGAGGTTGGATAAGCTTCTGAAATATCTGTCGTTTCAAGGCCGGGCGAGCCGGCAGCGGTTCTGGTACACCACCCTGGCGCTCGTTGGCGTCTATGTCGGCCTGGTGGTCGTGATGGTCGTCGCGCGGATCGTGTCGCCGATCCTGTCCCTTCCGTTCCTGATCGCCATTCTACCGATGATCGTGGCGAGCTTCGCGAATTCGGCGCGACGACTGCACGACCGGAACAAGTCGGCGTGGTGGCTGCTGTTGTTCCAAGGCCTGCCCCTGCTTCTTTCGACCTTCGGGGCCATGGCGAGGCTCGGCGCGCCAGGCGATGCCGGCGTCACCGCCGTCTCAGGCCTGCTGAGCCTGATCAGCCTTCCGATCTCCATCTGGGCGCTGGTGGAGCTTGGCTTCCTGCGGGGAACTTCAGGCCCGAACAAATATGGCGACGACCCGCTGCGGCCCGTCTCGGAGGTGTTCGCCTAGCAGCGCTTGCCAGAAGGTGACGCCTGCGTCAGGTTTGCGCTCAAAGTGAACGCCGATCAGGAAGCGCGCAGGCCATGGACCGCTACGACTACATCATCATCGGCGCGGGCTCGGCCGGGTGCGTGCTGGCGAACCGGCTGACCGAGGACGGCAGCAAGCGGGTGCTGCTGCTGGAGGCGGGCGGCAAGGACAACTCCCTGATGATCAAGATGCCGGCGGGCGTCGGCGGGCTGATCGGCAAGGCGGGGCCGGCCAACTGGGGCTTCTGGACCGAGCCGGAGCCGAACCTGAACGGCCGCAAGCTGTGGTGGCCGCGCGGCAAGGGCTGGGGCGGCTCATCCTCGATCAACGGTATGATCTACATCCGCGGCCACGCGCGCGACTACGACCAGTGGCGGCAGATGGGCCTGCCGGGCTGGGGCTATGCGGACGTATTGCCTTACTTCAAGCGCTCAGAGGCCTTCGAGGCCGGCGGCGACGCCTGGCACGGCGGCGACGGGCCGCTGAAGGTGACCAAGGCGCCTTCGGTCAATCCGGTCTATCGCGCGACGATCGCGGCGGGCGGCGAGGCGGGCTATCCGCTGACCGACGACTTCAACGGCTTCCGGCAGGAGGGTTTCGGGCCCTACCAGCTGACGATCAGCGATGGCGTGCGGTGGAGCGCGGCGCGCGGCTATCTGCATCCGATCCTGGATCGGCCGAACCTGACCTGCCTGATCGGCGCGCGAACGACGCGGATCGTGGTCGAAGACGGCCGCGCGACCGGCGTCGAGATCTACGAGGACAAGACCAAAGCCAAGCGGATCATCCAGGCCGACGCCGAGGTGCTACTCTGCGCGGGCGCCGTGCAGTCGCCGCATATCCTGCAGCTCTCCGGCATCGGCGATCCGGAGGAGCTTACGGCGCACGGGATCAAGGTGGTGAAGGCGCTGAAGGGCGTCGGCGCCAACCTGCAGGATCACCTTGACGTCTGTCTTTCCTGGATCTGCCCCAAGCCGATCACGCTCTATTCCATGCGCAAGGGGTTGCTGAAGACCCTGGGCATCGGCCTCAACTACATGCTGTTCGGCAAGGGGCTGGGCCGCACGCAAGGACTGGAGAGCGGCGCCTTCCTGCGCTCGCGGCCTGACCTCGACCGGCCGGACCTGCAGGTCCACACCGTTCTTGCGATCATGCAGGATCACGGCAAGGTCTCGGTGCCGAAGGACGGCTTCACCTTCCACGTCTGCCAGTTGCGGCCCGAGAGCCGCGGGCGGATCGGGCTGAATTCGGCGGACCCGCTGGCGGATCCGGCGATCCATGCCAACTACCTGTCGTCCGAGGAAGACCGCCGCGCCCTGCGCGAAGGGGTCAAGATGATGCGCAAGGTCGCCGCGCAGCCCGCGCTGGCCCCCTACATCTCCGAGGAATATGCGCCGGGTCCGTCGGTGCAGACCGACGCCGAGATCGACGCCTGGATCCGCCAGCACGGCGAGACGATCTATCACCCGGTGGGCACCTGCCGGATGGGCGCGCCGGGCGATCCGATGGCGGTCGTGGACGCGGACTGCAAGGTTCAGGGGATCGCGGGCCTGCGCGTCGTGGACGCCTCGGTCATGCCGACCCTGGTGGGCGGCAACACCAATGCGCCGACCATCATGATCGCCGAGAAGATCGCCGATTCGATCCGCGGCCGGGCGTTCCTGCCGGCGGACGAGGCGCCGGTCTACGAGGACGGGAAGGCGGCGGCCTAGTCATACCCGCTCATTCCCGCGAAGGCGGGAATCCATGCGGCTTGGGAGTGCTGTGTGACTCAGCTTGGATCCCCGCCTTCGCGGGGATGAGCGGAGTTAGGTGGCGAGCGCCTTGCGCCAAACACCGTCTTCCAGCTCGAACCCGTTGTCCGCGTAGAGGTGACGCACGGGGCCGTTGCGGGCGGTCTCGACGATGCGGGCGAGCGCTTCGGTGTGGGCGTCGGCGAGGGCGTCTAGGATGAAGCCCAGGAAGGTCTGCTCGACCTTCAGGCCGATGACGCGGCAGCTCATGGCGAAGGCGGCGATCTCCGAGCCCTCGGTCACCGCGGCGGCGACCAGGCCGTAGTCGCCGAAGCGGTCGCGGCAGTGGGCGACGAAGACCTGGCCCTCAGCGGCCAGTCGCGCGAGTTCGGTCTCGGAATAGGTCCTGCCGGTGGTGTTGAACTGGGTGGTTCGATGGAAGAGTTCGACCACGCGGCTCAGCATCGCGGGATCGGTCGGCCGTTCGCAGGTGGTGACCACCTCGAGCGTCGCCAGGAAATCGTCGCCGCCGGCGGCCATGCCGCGCTCGCGTTCGAGCTGGCCCTTCACTAGGTCGGTGCGCCGCGCGCTCTCATCGGTGACGTTCAGCACCTGGAAGCGCGGGTCGGTGAGCAGGATGCGCCGCAGCGCGAAGGGGTCTTCGCCCAGGACATCGACCTGAGGCAGGGCCTGGCGGACCCGCTCTCGCTCAACCGGATGATCGTCGACGAAGGCGAAGGCGTCGAGCGCGAAGCCCAGTTCCTCGGCGATCGAGGCGATGTTGCTGGGCTTGTCCTGCCAGTTCACCCGCCAGGTGACGAAGTCATCGGGGGTGAGCAGGCGGTCCTTCGGATAGTGGTCGAGGTATTTCCAGAGTTCGCGGACCAGGGCCTCGTCGTTCTTGCTGACGCAGGCCAGCAGGACGCCGCGCTTCTTCAGCGCCAGGCAGGCCTCGTGCAGGCCGAAGTAGAGGCCGATGTAGGAGTTGTGGCCGCTGATCTCCGGCGTCCAGGCGAAGGGCGCGCCGGTTTCGGCCAGGACGCCGGGCCACAGGGTGCCGTCGAGGTCGAGGATCACGCACTTCTTGCGGCCCAGGCCCATGACCACGGCGAGCTGGTCCATGTGGGCGCGGGCGACCACAGCCTCACGGCGGTAGAGGTCGGCGCCGACGGCGGCCTGCAGCGGCGCGGCGTCGGGGAAGATGCCGTGAACGGCCTCGAGTTCGTTGGCGGGACGCTGCAGCATCCAGCCCGGCGAACCGAAGTGGGTGAAGCCGACGAGGCTGTCGTCCAGCAGCGCGGCCGAGCCTTCGGCGGCGAGGGCGGCGGCGACATCGACGACGTAGACGCCGCTGTATTGAGCGCTAAGCGCCTCCAGGCCGTGGTTCAGCAGGCGGAAACGGTTGCGGTGGCTGAACGGGCCGCGATCGGCGAGGCCCAGGGGCTGGACGGTGGGCTCCGGCAGGCCGTCGATCAGGATCGGCGCGTCGGAATGGGCGCGCAGGCCCTCGATGATGTGCTTGGCCTCGGCCAGGTAGACGGCGGTGGGATCGCCGCCATGGTCGGCGGCGCTGCCCTTGGCGACCAGGTGGCGCGAGCGCAGGGCCCCGATCAGGATCGCCTGGTGCGGCTTCTCGGCGGCGAGGCGCAGGTCGTCGGGGAAGCTGGCCGCGACGCGCAGGTCGACGTTCCGGCGGGCGGCCTCCCGGCGCAGGAAATCGGCCTCCATCTGCAGGTCGCAGTCGCCGAACAGCAGCACGTCCCACCGGTGGGCCTTGGCTCCGCCCAGATCGTCGGCCCCTAGCGCCGTGGTGACCGACCAATAGGGGTTGGCGCCTTCGCCTTCCTGGCGGCGGAGTTGGTCCAGGGCCTCCCCCGGATCACGGCCGTGCAACTCGGCGAGCTTGGCGGCGACCGCAGCCGACTCGCCGGCCGGATCTAGGTCTGTGAGGACCCCGCGCTCCATCAGGCTGGCCAGGCAGCCGGCCAGGGTGTCGGCGTCGATGGTCAGGGTTTCGCGCAGCTGGGCCAGATCGCCCGGCATGTCGCGCGGCGCGGCGAACCATTCGACGATGCCGGCCACCTCGGCGTCGACCACCAGCCGTAGATGGCTGATGGCGTGGACGATCAGCACGCGGTCTTCCGCCAGCGGCGTCAGGTGGACGTAGGTCGATCGGCGAATCAGCATCGCGCGCGCACTTCCATTAAGGATGTCGCGGCGAAGCTAAGGGGCGTCGCCTGCCCAGTGGTTAAGATGTGGCGGCTTTTGCCTGTTGGCTGTTGAGCCAGCCGGACAGTTTCGCCTGGGCCTCGGCGCCGCCGAAGAAGGACAAGAGGACGTAGCGGCTGCCCTGGGTCACCGGCATGGCCTCGTGCAGCAGGGAGGCGGAGAACACCATCGCGCCGCCGGCCGGCGGATTGTAGCGGTGGTCGTCGAACTCCGGGAACGCCAGCTCGCCGCCTTCATATTCATGGGTGTTGAGGTTCAGCGATACCGCGAAGTCGCGGAAGGCGGTGTGCGGGGCGGCGTTGTCGCGGTGGCGCTTGAAGTAGCCGCCGGTGTCGTCATAGCGCGCGATCAGCACGCGGTCGGCGAAGACCATGTCGGAATTGAAGGCGCGCTTGATCTCCGGGATCACCCGGCCGGAGAAGACCTTCAGCACCTCGGCGTAGAGCGGCGAGGTTTCGGTGAGCTCGGTGTCGCGGCGTTTCTTCTTGGCTTCGTCGAGCTTGGCGTAGGCGCCGGCGCCCTCGGTGAACGAGGCCATGACGCCGGCCTGGTGATCGGAGGCTTCGAAATGGTCAATCAGGGCCCGGCAGAGGTCCGGTGGGGCGACGTTCGGGATGAACAGCACCGGCGCGGTCACGGCGCGCAGCTGAGCCGGCTCGCTCCAGATGCGTGGCGCGTTGCGCGCCAGCCAGGCGGCGATGTCGGTGTCCTCGGCGAGCGGCAGGATGTCGACCACCCGTCCGCCGCGGTCGATCAGGATGGTGGCGGCCTGGCCCTCGGCGGCGTAGCGCTCCACGCCCGGGCCGGTCGTCACATAGAAGAGATCGTCGCGCGCCGTCGGATCCTGGGAAAAGCGGGCGGTGAAGGCGGGGTCGGCCGGGACCAGGGCGACCCAATCCACGCCGGCGGCCTGGAACAGCGGGCGCGACGCGCACAGGCGTTCGAACGTCCGGCCGGCGGCCTCGGCGTCGAGCGCGCCTAGGGTCACAACCGCTGTGGGTCGTCCCGCCTGGGCGTCCAGCGAGAAAAAGGTCCCGGACGCGGCGGCGCCCAGGATCGCCGGGGCGCGATCTCCGATGGTGAACGACAAGGCGTGCCTTTCCCTAGCCGCGAACGAATCGAGGCTGCCGGAGAATTACGCCTTACCGATTTCGCTTTCCTTGCGATCCGTCACGGTCGGGCGTCGCCGTCAGGGATTGGCCGGGGTCGCACCCGAACCCTGCGCCTGGGCGACCTTCAGCGGCTCGACCTCCAGCCGGAAGGCCTTGTCGTCCTTCAGGATCAGGTTGGCGGCCCGCTTCACGTCGTCGGCGGTCACCCGTTCAGTGCCCGGCACGATGCGGCGGATGAAGTCCAGCTTGCGCGGATCGGCCTGCGCGCCGGAGAGCTCGGACAGCCAGTACTGGTTGGTGACCTGGGACTTCTGCAGCCGGTCGATGCGCGGCTTCTTGGCCCGGTCGAGCTCGTCCTGGGTCACGTCCTTGGCGCGCAGGTCGGCGGCGATCTTCTGGACGTCGCGGAAGAAGCCGTCGAGCTTGGCCGGCGGCACCTCGACGCTGGCGGCCAGATAGCCCCAGCCTGTCCAGGTCAGGCTGTGGGTGTAGCTGACCGAGGGCGAATAGGTGACGCCCTGGTTCTCCCGCAGCTCGTCGATCAGCCGCAGGCCCATGATCTCGCCCAGGATGTCGTTGTCCAAGGCCTGCTGCGGGTTGGCCCAGAGGTCGTTGGTCGGCCAGGCGACATAGCCGATCGATTGGTCGGACCGGCCCTTGTGGGTGAGCAGCAGGGGCGCGGTGTTGGCCGCCGGGAAGGCCACCGCCTTCTGGGCCGCGGCCACGGGCTGGGCCGCCGCGCGGGCAGGCAGGGCGCCGAAGGTGCGCGAGACGGCCTCGATCGCCTTGTCGACGGTGATGTCGCCGACCACCACTACCTCGATGGGGTCCTTGGCGAGGTGCGGGCCGACCTGGGCCTGGAAGTCGGCCAGCTGGGCCTTGGAGATGTCGTCGCGGCTGGGGAAGGTGAAGCGGCGGTCGCCGTTGTGCAGCAGACCGGACAGCTCGCGGCTCATCACTCCGCCGTCGGTGCCTTCCATCTGGTCGTGGACCGTCTTGCCGGCGGTCTGCTGGCGCTTGAAGGCCTCGGCCCGCCAGCCCGGGTCGGCCACATAGGCGGCCAGGACCTGGAGCTGGGTGGGCAAGTCGGCGGTCCGGGTGCCGCCGGAGAGGACGAAGGCGTCCTCGCCGACGCCGAAGCGGGCGCCATAGACCTTCGACGCCAGCACGCGTTCGGTGTCCTCGCTGTCGATCTGCTTCAGCCCGCCCTCGATCAGGGTGTTGCCGAACCAGGCGAGGCTCTGGCGGTCCTTGGGCAGGTCCTGCAGGCCGTCGCCGACGTTGACGCGCACCAGCACCTCGTCGTCGCGGAACTTGGTGGGCTTGATGGTCAGGCGCACGCCGTTCTCGAAGCGCACGAAGACGGTGTCGAGATCGGTGACCTCCTTGGTCTCGGCGACCTTTCCGGGCTCGCCGAAGCTGGCGTAGGGCCAGGCGACCTCGTGCGGGGCGGTCGGCGCGGCCACGGCCACCTTCTGGCTGGAGCCGTATTCGGCCAGCACGGCGTTGTTGTCGCCGCTGATCGCCTTGGGCGACGAGACGAAGAGCAGGGGCCCCTGGCCGGCGAAGGCCTGGCGCAGGACGTCGGAGACCTGGTCGGCCTTCAGCCCCTTCACCGCCTGTTCGAAGAAGGCGAGGTCCTGGGCCGGGCTGGTCACCACCTCCTGGTCGCCCAGGGAGCCCACGATCTCGTCGGCGATCTGGGCCGGGCGACGGGTGGCGGCGCCGGCGACGGCGGCCTGGGCGCTGGCGCGTTCTTCGGCGATCTCGCGGTCGAGCTCGTCCTGGCGCACGCCGTACTTCACGAGGCGTCGCTGCTCCTGGTCGATGGCGGCGAGCGCCGTGCGCCAGCCGTCGGCCGGGGCGTTGACGGCCAGGGTCGTGACCTCGGCCGAGTGGCCCTGGTCGGCCTGGAAGGCGCCGGCGGCCAGGAACGGCGGCTGGCTGCCGCGCGACATGGCGCTGAGGCGACGGTTCAGCACGTTGAAGCCGAGCTGCAGGATCATGTCGCTCTTGCGCTTAGCGAGCGTGTCTTGGCGCAGGTCCGGCGGGCGTACCCAGGTGACCTGCAGGTTGAGGGCGGCGCTGGGCTGGACGACCACCTTCGCCTCGGTCTTGCGCTGGGCGACCTTGCCGAGGTCCGGATCGACGCCGGCCGGGCCGACAGCCTGCCAGTCGGCGAACTTGGCCTTGATCTTGGCCTCCATGGCGGCCGGGTCGAAGTCGCCCACGGCCACCAGCACCGCGCGCTCGGGGCGGTAATAGTGGTGATAGAAGTCGGCGATCTGGCTGGCCGGCGCCTTCTGCAGGATGTCGACCTTGCCGATCGGCTCGCGGGTCGGCATCCGCTGGCCGGGCAGTTCGAAGCCGAGCCGGGCCTTGTAGACCTCGTAGCCCGGGCTGTCGCTGGCGCGCTCTTCCGACAGCACCACGCCGCGCTCGCGGTCGACCGAGGCCTGGGCGAGGGTGAGGTTCGAGGCCGCTTCGCGCAGCAGGTTCAGCGAGGTGTCGACGGTGTCGGCGTCGGTCTTCGGCAGGTCCAGCTTGTAGACCGTCTCGTCGAAGTTGGTGGAGGCGTTGGTGTCGGCGCCGAAGGCCAGGCCGTGGCGCTCGAGGATCTTCACCATCTCGCCTTCCGGCACGTTCTTCGAACCGTTGAAGGCCATGTGCTCCAGGAAGTGGGCGAGGCCCTGCTGGGCGTCGGTCTCCATCAGCGAGCCGGCGTCGAACCGCAGGCGGATCGCGGCCTGGCCTGGCGGGACCGTCTGGCGCTTGATGGCGTAGCGCATGCCGTTGGGCAGGGCGCCGAAGCGGACGTCGGGGTCGGCCTTCACGTCGGACTTGGCCTGCGGCCAGACGCCCGGCGGCAGCTTCTGGAAGGCGGGACCAGCGTCGTGGCCGGCGCCCGGCAGGCTGATCTTGGGCAGATGCGGCAAGCCGATCGCGCCCGCAAGCCCGGGCGTGGAAAGAGCCAGTACGGCGGCGAGCGCAGCGCCCGCGCGCAGATAACGCTTCATATAGGATGGTCCTGAAACTGTCCGACGAGACGCCTCGAAGATCGTCATATGACGTGGCGGCGACAAGGCAAGAAGGCGGCGACTGTCGAAACTGCGACAATGCGCCTAAATGAGGCTTCATGACGGAATCGCGGTTCGAGAAGACGCCGGAAGAGCCCAGTCCCTGGTCGCAAGGATCGGGGCCACCGATCGAGCCGCCGTCCGCGCCGCGCCGTGAGCCGATCTTCAATGCGCCCTGGCAGGCGGTGGCGGTGGTGACGCTGATCGTCGGCGGCTATGCGCTACAGACGCTGTTCCCCGTCGATGCGGTCTTGGGCGCCTGGGCATTCGCACCGGCCAATCTGACACCCGGGCGCTGGGAGACGGTGGTCACCTCCATCTTCCTGCACGGCAGCTGGGCGCACGCGATGATGAACGGCGCCTTCGCCCTGGCCTTCGCGGCGCCGTTGGCGCGGTTGTTCGGGCCGAAGCCGGAGGGCGCGCTGCTCTTCTTCTCCTTCTATGTGGCGTGCGGCGTGCTGGCGAACCTGGGCTACGCCGTCCTGCATCCCGGGAGCCAGGCCCTGGTGGTCGGCGCGTCCGGCGCGGTCAGCGGCCTGATGGGCGCGGCCGCGCGCCTGATCGCCGGTGAGGGCAGGGTCGGGCCGATCTTCTCGCGCACGGTGCTGGGCATGGGCGGCGGCTGGTTCGCCATAAACCTGTTGATGGCGGTGTTCGGCGCCGGGTTCGTGCCCGGAAACGGCAACGCCGGCGTGGCCTGGGAGGCGCACATCGCGGGCTTCGTCGTGGGCGTCCTGCTGATCGGCCTGTTCGCGCGACTCGCACCCGATTCTGGGCCGGGCGCGCAAGCCTGAGCCGCGCCTCGCCGGCGCCTCCTCACGCGCGCGTGCTTTGATCTGCGAGCCGTTCGGCGCGACCCTGTTCTGATAAGAACGGGAGAAAGCGAGGAACGTCAGATGCTTGTCTCACAGATCCTGCGTTCGAAGGGCGACACCGTGTTCACGATCGCCCCCTCAGAGACGATCGCGGCGGTGGCGGCGCTGCTGAATTCCAGGCGAGTCGGGGCATTGGTGGTGCTGGACAAGGATTCGGTCGCCGGCATCGTCTCGGAGCGCGATGTGGTGCGCGCGGTGGCCGACGGCGGCGCCGCGGCCCTGGGTCGCCCGGTCTCCACGGTGATGACCAAGGATGTGCTGTTCGCCCAGCCTAGCGAGACGATCGATTCCCTTCTGGGCCGGATGACCGACCGGCGAATCCGCCACCTGCCGGTCTGCCAGAAGGAGCGGCTGGTCGGCATTGTCTCGATCGGCGACCTGGTGAAGTGGAAGATCAGCGAGGTCGAGGCCGAGGCCGACGGACTGAAGGCCTATATCGCGGCGAGCTGAGCCGACGCCGGGCTGCCCGACGCGGCCGCCTCCGCCAGGCTGTAGCCTTCCAGCACCTCCGCGGTGGCGTCGCGAGCGCGGGCGAGGGCTTCGCGCAGAGCGCAGGCCATCAGGTCCGGGCAGTCATCGCATTTGCGGAAGCCGAGTCGCGGGGAGACGCAGGGCGCCAGCGCCAGGGGGCCGTCCACCACCCGGATCACCTGGGCGAAGGTGATGTCGGCGGGCGCGCGCGCGAGCAGATAGCCGCCGAACTTGCCGCGCCGGCTGACCACCAGGTCGTTGCGCGAGAGCTCCAGGAGAATCGCTTCCAGGAACTTGCGCGGGGCGTCGGCGCGGATGGCTAGTTCGCCGGCGGTGAGCTGTTCGCCCGCGGCGCGGGCGAGTTCGACCAGGGCGCGCAGGGCGTATTTGGCTTTCTGGGAGAGCATCGCCCTTCCTTCTGGTCCCCCTAGCGCCGC
>JAFEDM010000518.1 GCA_018241625.1 Pseudomonadota bacterium
CGCCCGCAGCATCCCCGCCGTCGCGCCCCAGATGAAGCGGTCCTCGTGGGTGTAGGCGTAGAAGCGCCGCTTCTCGCCACTCGGCAGTTCGCGCTCGTGCTCCTCGACGTTGGCGGGATCCATCAGGAAGCCGAACGGCGTCTCAAAGATCTCCGCCACCTCGTCGGGATTGGCCTGCAGCGTGAAGCCGTGACGCACGAAGCCCACCACCGGGGTGATCAGATAGCCGGTGCCGGTGCGGTAGGGCGTCGACAGGCCCACCGGCGAGACGAAATGCGGCTCCAGCCCGATCTCCTCGTGCGCCTCGCGCAGCGCCGTCTGCCAGGGCGTCTCGCCCGGGTCGCGCCGGCCGCCCGGCAGGGCCACTTGGCCGGTGTGGCGGCGAAGGGTGTCGGCGCGGCGCGTCAGGATCACGTTCAGCCCGTGGTCGCGCTCCACCAGGCCGATCAGCACCGCGGCGGGCTTCGGCGGCCCCTCCTGGGGATCGGGATAGTGCCGCGACAGGTCGAAGTCGGAGCGGATCGGCCCGGTCTCGGACTCCGCATAGGTCTCAAGCGGGTCCAGGTGGTCGCCGATCCAGTCGCGCAGGTCGCCGCGCCCGCCCCTCAGTGCGCTCACAGCTGGTGTGCTTTCGCCGGCCCAACGGGATACCAGGCCCCGTTGGAGGCCACGCCCAGGGTCGGTCCCTCCGGCGTGTCGCGCTCCTCCGCCAGCTCCACCAGCTCGTAGAACACCGGCCGGGCGATCAGCGCCTCCAGCCCCCGGCGCACGTGCAGATAGGGCCTGGGTTCGCCGTCCTTGCCCATCTCCACGCGGATGTAGTTCTCCGGGCCCACCTCGACCTCGTCGCCGACGTTGGTCAGGAACTTCAGCGCGTCGCCCATCCGGTCCACCCGCGTCGCCACGAACGGGGCGTCCTCGACCCGGATCTTCATCTTCTCCACCGGGGTCACCAGGTGGATGCCGTCGGGGTCCTTGCGCAGCACGGTCGAAAACAGCCGCACCAGCGCCTCGCGGCCGATCGGCGTGCCCTCGTGGAACCACACCCCGTCCTTGCGGATGAAGATGTCGATCTCCCCGCAGTTCGGTGGATTCCACAGGTGCACCGGCGGCAGGCCACGGCCGGGCGCCTGTTTGGCGGCGGCGATCACACCTTCGAGGGTCGGTCTGGGCGACGCATCAGCCATGCAGCGAAGGTAGGCGCGCCCGCTCACGGCCTCAAGCCAACCGCCTCACGCCGGCTGGATCGGGCCCTTAAGCTCGACAGCATCGGCCGTCAGCGCCCGAACCAGCACCCGATGGGCGTCGACCGGCCCCGGCATGACGATCCCGCGCGCCGGCGCGTTGGCGAAGCCGACGCGGTCGAAATAGGCCTCGTCGCCCACCAGCACCACGTGGGTCTCGCCGGCGGCGGCCGCGGCCTCGCAGGCGCGTTCGATCATCCGCGCGCCGAAGCCCGCGCTGCGCTCGCCCTGCTCCACCGCGAAGGGGCCCAGGAAGGTCGCCGGGACGCCGCCGACCCGCACGCGCCACATCCGCGCGCAGCCCAGGAGACGCTCGCCCTTCTCGTCCGTGGTCCAGGCGCAGACCGACAGCTCGGGCGCGAACTCGGCGAACTCGCGCACGCGTTCGGAGGCCTTGGCGTAGCGGCCGGGCCCGAAGGCGCGCTCGATCAGGGCGTCGACCCGCGGGCCGTCCTGCGGCCGCTCGGGTTTCAGGGTCAGGGTCGGAAGCTGGTCCGACGGTTCGGATTTGGAATTTTGGGCGGTCATTGGGACGGCCTCTGCGAAGGGAACGACGACGAGCCCAGCCCGCGCATCTGCGCTGGCCGGAGGCGGATCAGGAAGCGCGGCTCACGCGCCCGGTTCGTCGAAGGCTTCGCATCGGAGGCCAGACCCAGCAGGACCCCAAGTCGGGTCGAGGCCGGCGCAAATAGGGCCTTGAGCCCCGCAGGTCAACGCCGCGCCACGCAAGGGCGCCTGTCACGCGGCCGTTGCAGGCGCGGGCGAGTTTGGGGCAGGTTGCCCCGCCCATGGCCGAGACCACGCCCGACGCCCCCGCGCCCGCCGCACCCTCGGCCCGCGCGCTCCTGAAAGAGCGCGACTATCTGGCGTTCTGGCTGTCGCGCTGGACCGGCAGCTTCGCCGCCCAGATCCAGAGCGTGGCCATGGGCTGGCAGATGTACGCCATCGCCCGCAAGACCCATCCGGTGGACCAGAGCGCCTTCCTGGTCGGGATGATCGGCCTGGCCGCCTTCCTGCCGGTCTTCCTGCTCACCCTGCCGGCCGGCGAGACCGCCGACCGCTACGACCGCAAGAAGGTGCTGCTGGCCTGTTTCGCCGGCGAGATCGCCACCGTGCTGACGCTGGCGGTCGCCACCTGGCAGGGCTGGGCCACCACCCAGCTTCTGCTGGGGGTCGCGGTGCTGTTCGGTTGCGCGCGGGCCTTCTTCGCGCCCGCCAACACGGCGCTCGGGCCCATGCTGGTGCCGCGCGAGCTCTTGCCCCGCGCCATCGCCTGGAACTCGCTGGCGTGGCAGACCGCCTCGATCATCGGCCCCGCCGCCGCCGGCTTCCTGGTCGCCCAGTCCACCGCCGCCGCCTACTTCACCACCTTCGGCCTCTATCTCGTCTCGGCCCTGGGGGTGATCGTCATCCGCAAGAACGCCAAGCCGCAGGTCAATCCGGGCTCCCGCTGGCAGCTGATGAAGGAAGGCCTGCGCTATGTCTGGACCCAGAAGATCGTCTTCGGCGCCATTTCGCTCGACCTGTTCGCGGTTCTGCTGGGCGGGGTGACCTCGCTGCTGCCCAGCTTCGCGCGCGACATCCTGCACATCGGCGCCCAGGGCTTCGGCATCCTGCGCTCGGGCCCGGCGATCGGCGCCACGGTGGTGGCCCTGCTGCTGGCCGCCAAGCCGATCCACCGCCACGCCGGGCACTTCATGCTGGGCGGGGTCGCGGTCTATGGCCTGGCCACCTGCGTCTTCGCCGAGTCCCGCCTGCTGTGGCTCTCGGTCGGCGCGCTCGCCGTGCTCGGCGGCGCCGACATGCTGAGCGTCTATGTCCGCCAGACCCTGGTGCAGCTGGTGACGCCCGACGCCATGCGCGGGCGCGTCGCCGCCGTCTCCTCGGTGTTCATCGGCGCGTCCAACGAGCTGGGCGAATTCGAGAGCGGGGTGGTCGCCCGGTTCCTGGGTCCGATCGGCGCGGCCCTGTTCGGCGGGGTCGGCGCGATGGTCGTGGTCGCGGCCTGGTGCGGCCTCTTTCCCGCCTTGCGCAAGGCGGATCGGCTTGAATAACTGTCGGCCAATTATTTTAGGGAGATAGGTTCATGGGCGCATTGGAAGGCAAGGTCGTCCTCGTCACGGGCGGCGGCAACGGCATCGGGCGCGATTGCGCGCTGATCGCGGCGCAGGAAGGCGCCAAGGTCCTGGTCAACGACCTGGGCGGCGGCCTGAAGGGCGAGGACGAAGGCTCGGCCGGTCCCGCCGAGAAGGTGGCCCAGGAGATCCGCGCCGCGGGCGGCGAGGCGGCCTCCAACTCCGACAGCGTCACCAGCATGAAGGCCGTGCAGGGCATGGTCGAACAGGCGCGCGACACCTTCGGCGGCCTGCACGCGGTGATCAATCCGGCGGGCATCCTGCGCGACGTGATGTTCCACAAGATGACGGAGGAGGACTGGGACCGGGTCATCGACGTCCACATGCGCGGCAGCTTCAACGTCGCCCGCGCGACCATCGAGCTGTTCCGCGACCAGCAGGACGGCGCCTACATGTTCTTCACCTCAACCAGCGGCCTGTTCGGTAACATCGGCCAGGCCAACTACGGCGCGGCCAAGATGGGCATCGCCGGCATGAGCCGGATCATCGCCATGGAGGGCGCGCGCAACAACGTCCGCTCCAACTGCCTGGCCCCGGTCGCCTGGACGCGCATGACCCAATCGGTGCCGATCAAGGACGAGGCCGCCGCCGCTCGCCGCGCGGTCATGGCCGAGAAGGTCCGCCCGGATCAGCCGGCCCGCTTCTCCGTGGCCATGGTCAGCCCGGCGGCCGCCAATGTCTCGGGCCAGATCTTCGGCTCCTCGGGCGAGAACATCATCCTCTACAGCCAGCCGCGCCCGATCGTGACCTGCACCAAGCCGGAGGGCGAAAGCTGGACGGTGGACTCGATCCTCAAGGAAGCCGTCCCGCAGATGGCGCCGAAGTTCTTCGACCTGAACCGCGCCCCGCTCGCCGGGTCGCAGAACAACCAGCAGAAGCAGCCGGCTTAACCCAGGACCTCCCCCGCTCGCGGGGGAGGTTTTTTCACGTCAGAGCCGGTGCCTGAGCTCCCAATCCGCCCGGGCCATCTCCCAATAGAGCGACCGGCGCGTGGTCCCGTCGGGCCGCACGCTCTCCACCTCGCCCATGCGGGTGAAGCCCGCCGCGTCGATCGCCTTGGCGGAGCGGACGTTGTCCAGGGCGGCGGTCAGGCCGATGAGCCGCAGGCCCAGGTGTTCGAACATCCAGGCGATGGACTGGGCCACGCCGCGGCCGCCCTGGCCGGAGTTCTGCCGGTCGGCCCGCATCGCGCCTGCCAGTTCCCCTGACGCCCGCTCCGGCCAGATCGTGAAGCGCGAATAGCCGGCCACCTCGCCGGCCTCGTCCAGGGTCACCGCCAGGATGCAGCGGCCGTCCTGGCGCAGGGCCTCGCTCTGCGCCACCCAGGCGGCGACGCTGTCACGGGTGATCGGCTTCGGCAGGTCGTAGATCGGCGCCGAGACCGCGGGGTCGGCCAGCAGGCGATAGAGCCCATCCACATGCTCCGGCCCGGCCACCGTGCGTCCTTGCGCATTGCGCACGGCCGCCCGGATCTTCGCCTCTTCCTCCGGCGTGGCGACCAGCACGGTCTTCGGCGGCGCGCTCATGGCGGACTCCTCGTCCTTATTTCTGGACCTGCGCCACCGCGCCGGGCGCGTCGGGCCTGCCCTCGGCGATCACCAGGTAGCGCCGCGAGCCCTGCGCCTCGGCCGTCACGACCTGCCGCACAGGGCCGACCGCGTTGACGATCGCCGAGCCGGCCGGGTTCGTCATGAAACCCATCAGAGGCTGCAGCTTGCCGCCGCCGCTGGGCGTGTCCGCCAGGGCCAGCACATAGGCCGCCTTGGGCTGCAGCCCGGAGACCGCGCCCTGCAGCACCTGCACCTGCCCCTGATCGAACAGGGTCACCTGGGTCGCGGGCTTCCCGTCCAGCCCGGCCAGGGTCAGCATCGCCTTGCTGGCGGCCAGACCCAGAGGGACGAGGTTCTCCAGGCCCTGACCGTTGGGGACGGCGCCGGGCGCATACATAACCCCCTGCGGCGCCTGGCCGATGGGAATGGTCGCGACCACCGTGTTGCTGGCCGTGTCGATCGCCGCCACCGCATCGGCGTTCTCCAGGCCGACGTAGACCCGGCTCCCGTCGCCGGATGGCCACAGGCCGTGCGGCAGGGCGCCCACCGGAATGCTGGCCGTCTGGGCGAAGCTGTCGGTGCGGAACACCTTCACCAGGTTCTGCGCGCCCACGGTGACGTAGGCGAACTGGCCGGCGGCGTTGCGCACGATGTTGACGTGGTTGGTGATCGCGCCGGTGTCGAGCACCTTCAGCACGGCGAACGGCGGCTTGGCGTCGAACACCATGACCTTGCCGACGTCCTTCAGGGTCATCCAGACTTGCCGGCCGTCCGGCGTTGCGGCGATGTCGGGGCAGAAGGGGCTCTCCTGTTTCACCCGCCCGACCACCGCCTTGGCCCTGGCGTCGATCACCACCGTCTCCGGCGTGAAGCTGGAGCAGACATAGGCATAGCGACCGTCGGGCGCGAAGATGGTCATCCCCGGGCCATTGGGGACCTTGATGCGGCCGGTGGGCGCGAAGGTCCTGCCGTCCAGCACCTGGATGTAGTCCTCGCCCCGCACCGCCACCCAGACCTCCTTGCCGTCTGGCGAGAAGAAGGCCTCGTGCGGCGAGCGGCCGACATAGGTCGTGTGCTTCACCGCATTGGTCGCGGTGTCGATGAAGGTGACCGAGTTCGAACCGATGGAGACCGCCGCGAGCGTCCGGTGATCCGGCGAGAGCCCCATCCCGTGAACCAGGAGTTGGCCGCGGTAGAGCGGGCTGAGGTTGATCGGCGTCGGATCGCCCAGCCGGATGACCCCCAACAGCTTGTTCTGCACGGGATCGATCACCGAGACCGTGTTGGAGAACTGGTCGGACGTATAGAACCGGTCGTGGCCGCTGATCGGGATGTCGGGCGCGGCGGCGCGCCCCGGCGCCTGGCCGGCCAGGGCGGGCGTCACGGCCAAGGACGCTGCGAGCGCCAAGGGGCTGAGCCTCAGGCGTCTGGTCATTGTCGCTGTCTCTCGTGGGGCTTTTCCGCCGTGGGGCGATCCGCCAGCGCCTGGCGCATCACCGCGATCTCCTGGTTCTGCTCGACGATAATCGCCTGGGCCAGCCGGCGCAGCCGCTCGTCCTTGCCGTAGGCCAGCTCCGCCTGCGCCATGTCCACGGCGCCCTGGTGGTGCGGGATCATCATGGCAGCGAAGTCGCGGTCGGGATCGCCGCTGGACGGCGCCATCATGGCGTGGTGCATCCGGGCCATCGCCTCGGCCATCCGGGCTTCGAAGCCGTCCACGGCGCCGGCGGCCTGGACCGCCAGCGCGAGGCCGAGGGCGAGGGCGCCGATCACCAGTCCGGCGATGCGCCCTCGCGACATGCCTAGTCCTCCGCCAGCGCCCGAAGGGCGTCGCCATAGAGCCGGCGCACCGTCCACTCCTCCATCGCCGCGGCGTTGAGGCTGTCGTAGAACTCGATGGCCGGCGAATTCCAGTTCAGCACCGACCACTCCAGCCGGCCGAGGTCGGCGTCCATGCAGCGCTGGGCCAGCCTGCGCAGCAGCGCCTTGCCGGCCCCCAGGCCGCGCGCCTCCGGCTTCACGAACAGGTCCTCGAGATAGATCCCGGCCCGGCCACGGAAGGTCGAATAGTTGTAGAACCACAGGGCGAAGCCCACCGGCTGGCCGTTCGCCTCGGCGATGTCGCAGAAGCAGCGCGGGTTCTCGCCGAACAGGTCGCGGCGGATGTCGGCCTCGGTGGCCTCCACCGCATGCGCCAGCTTCTCGTACTCGGCCAGGGCCTTGATGAACTCCAGGATCAGCGACACGTCGGCCAGGGTGGCGACGCGGATCGTGACCTTCTCCTTTTCCTTGGTCTCCACGCTCATTGCGGCTGCAGGCTCCCCTCGCCGATGACCACGCCCGGCGGCGGCGGAATGTCGTCCGGCACGAAGAAGTCCGGCATCAGGCTGGCGGTCGGATCGACCCGGTATTTGTCGAAGTCGCGCACGCCCTCTCCGTAGAGGAAGGTGTCATCAATGAAGAAGTTGCCCGTGCACTGCCTGGCGTCCTTCTCGAAGATCGCATGCGCGGCGTCGGCCATGATCTCGACCGTGCGGCAATGGCGCAGGCCCTCCTCGCCGGAGAGCGCGAACTGGATCGCCGCCGTGGCGATGCCGGTGCGCGGCCACAGCGCGTTGAAGGCGATCCCGTCGTCCTTGAACTCGGCCGCCATGCCCAGCACGCACATGCTCATGCCGAACTTGGCCATGGTGTAGGCCGTGTGGCCGGCGAACCACCGGGGCTTCATGTCCAGCGGCGGCGACAGCATCAGCACGTGCGTGTTGGCCGCCCGCTTCAGCCACGGGATGCAGGCCTTCGAGGTCAGATAGGTCCCGCGCGCGTTGATCTGGTTCATCAGGTCATAGCGCTTCATGTCGGTGGCGAGCGTGCCGGTCAGCGAGATCGCGCTGGCGTTGTTGACGCAGATGTCGATGCCGCCGAACCGCTGGGCGGTTTGTTCCACCGCGCCCAGCACCGAGGCCTCGTCGCGCACGTCGACGATCAGCGGCAGGGCCTGGCCGCCGGCCTTCTCGATCGC
>JAFEDM010000519.1 GCA_018241625.1 Pseudomonadota bacterium
ACGCCCCCAGCTTTCAGCCAATCACGATAGAAGGAGAGGGCTACGGCTGCGTCAGCGTGCTCCAATAGTTCGTTGTCGTGGAATGACGTGAACGTCGCCGGGATTTCGAGGGCTTCGCCCGTCCCTGGCTCCAAAAGCAACACAAGCCTTTCGCCGCGCTCCACCCGCGCCCGATCCGTTGCGAACTGGCAGCCCAGCCAACTTGCGCCAAAACACTCAATCCGGGTCGCGAACGCGGGAAACGCCTCAGCTGCAAGAGCTGTGAAACGTTGAACATCGTCCCGCTGATGTAGGCGGTACGCGCCGTCGAGACCGGGTTGCTCTGGCGTCGTACTTTGCCCGGATGCGCGGAGACCAAGTCGCTCGCCTAGTTTCTTGAACATCACATCCCCCGCTGGGCCAAAGCCTAGTCGCTCCGCACCCGCGCGCAAAGCGGACGTTCCCAACGTCCCTGAAGGGTCAAGTGCGGTCGCAGCCGAGTCCGTTGAAAGCGGACCCTCCTGGATCACGCGCCGAAAGCGGAGCTCGGCTTGGTCCGCCAAGGGTGGGAAAGCGGACGTTGAATTCAAGCTGTCGACCTAAGCGATGATCATGACGGCCTATTTAAGGGCCGTTGAACAACGAGCTGTGGGAATGAGCGAAATAGAAGCTCCAACCTAAAGACGGTATGGCAATAGCAATCGCCAGATAGAAAACTTGAAAAGCACTTACGATGGTCGGGTGGGTTTTCCTGAGAAATAACCGCCAAAAATAGTAAGCCAGCGAAAGCACCGCTGCGGAAAATAAAGTCGAGGCCATCGTAATAACGACGAAAGAGCCCGGACCGCCGTCCTCAGGGTAACCCACCAAGTTGAGCCGAACGGCCGCCGTGTAAGCCGAGGTCAAGAGTAAGCCGCTCCCGAGCGAGCTAAGGACCAACGTCTGAAGGGTCTTTCCGGCAAGCAAGGTGCATTCCTCTTCCCGCTGGCACAGCTTCGCGTGCGGCCCCTTGATGTGCAATGGCGCCTCAGGGTCGGGTACAGACTGAGGCTCCTACAGCCCCTTCGGCGGGTTCTGGCGCAGGTCGCTGACCGGGGTCAGCACGGTGCGTTCGATGATCTCGGCCATGGCGTCGGCGTCGATCGCGCCCTCGTGGCGCAGCCACCAGGCGAGCTGGTTCAGGATCGCCGAGACGATGTGGAAGAAGATGAAGTCGTCCAGCGGTCCCTCGGGCTGGCGCTGGCGGGTGGCGGCCATGGTCACCAGGGTCTGGCGCAGCATTTCGGCGCGCACCGTCTCGCCGGAGCCGCCGGCGATCAGCGCCTTGTAGATCGGCAGGTGGCCCAGGACGAAATAGACGATGGTGCGCGCCGCGCCGCGCCGGTCGCGCTGCATCAGCAGCGGCCGCACCTCGGTCATGAATTCGCGGATCAGCAGGTCCGCCACCTCGGACAGCAGGGCGTCCTTGTCGGCGTAGTGGCGGAAGAAGGTCGCGTAGCCGATGCCGGCCCGCGCGGCGATGGCGCGCACGGTGATCGCATCCAGCGGGCTTTCCGCGGCCAACTCCGTCATCGCCCGGCGCAACGCCTCGCGCGTCCGCACGACACGGGCGTCCGAAACGGTTGTCATGGGCGGTAGGAGTCCATTATGATCCACTGTGTATCGTAAGTGCTGCGTCGGCGCCCGGACTTGTGGACTGCGGGATCGCTTCCCTGAGGTCAAGGGCGCGGCGTCCGGCGGACCGATCCGCCGGCCAAGTGAGTGAACACCGATCGGCCGGACATGCCCTTGCAATGTTGCGGTCCTAACAGGCGACAAAACGGTTGTGAGCGGACGTGAGGCTCCAGCCCAATGGGAGGCAGGCGATGAAGGTTTCCGGTAAGACGATGGCCGCGCTTGGCGTGACGGCGGCGGCGGTCGGCGCCCTGGCGATGGCGGCGTCCCCGCATGGGGTCACCCAGGCCAAGGCCGATGCGCCGAAGGCCGCCGGGCCGGCCCGTGTCGACAACTTCCTGCTGGCCGACCAGGACCTGCTGGGCCGCGAGCTCTATCGCTTCAGCGACGACAAGGCGGTGGTGCTGGTCAGCTACGCCACCAACGACAAGCAGCTGCACGCCGACGCGCCGGCGCTGATGGCGCTGAAAGCCAAGGGCGTCGACGTCCTGGCCGTCGACAGCCGCATCGGCGACAAGCGCGAGGCGGTGATCGCCGACGCCAAGGCCGCCGGCCTCGACCTGCCCATCCTGTTCGACTACGAGCAGCTGGTCGGCGAAGAGCTGGGGATCACCCGCGCCGCCGAAGCGATCGTCATCGATCCGCGCGGCTGGACCATCGCCTACCGCGGCCCGGTGAGCGGCGCGAAGGCCGCCGTGGACGCCCTGGTGGCCGGCCAGAAGGTGGCGCTGACCAGCGCCGAGGCCAAGGGCCAGATGATCGCCTTCCCGGAGCGCCAGAAGGCCGGGACCTACGCCCAGATCTCCTACGCCCACACCATCGCCCCGATCATCCAGCAGAAGTGCGCCACCTGCCACCAGCCGGGCGGGATCGGGCCGATGCCGCTGAACACCTATGAGCAGATCAAGGGCTTCTCGCCGATGATCCGCGAGGTGATCCGCACCCACCGCATGCCGCCCTACCTGGCCGACGAGACCGTGGGCGCCTTCCAGGACGACGACCGCCTGTCGCCGACCCAGATGAAGACCCTGGTGCACTGGATCGACGCCGGCTCGCCGCGCGGCGAGGGCGACGACCCGCTGAAGAAGATCAAGTTCCAGGCGCCCGAATGGCCGCTCGGCAAGCCCGACGTGGTGCTCAACATCCCGCCGGTGAAGGTGCCGGCCTCCGGCGTGCTGGACTACACCCACCCGGTGGTGGCGATGACCTTGCCGGAAGGCCGCTGGATGAAGGCCACGACCTTCCGCGTCAGCGACCGCCAGGTCGTGCACCACATCCTTTCGGGCACGGTCGCCACCGACCACAAGGGCGACACCTTCTCCGAAAACCAGTGGGGCGCCTCGCTGGGCGGCTACGGCCCCGGCCGCGGCTCCAACATCCAGCCCGTCGACACCGGCGTCTGGGTGCCGGCCGCGGGCGGCGTGGGCTTCCAGAACCACTACACGCCCTATGGCAAGGAGACGGAAGAGAAGACCCAGATGGGCCTCTACTTCTATCCGAAAGGCCAGGAGCCGAAGTACATCCTGCGCACCTTCCTGATCTTCAATTTCGCGATCGAGATTCCGGCGGGCGAGGAGTGGCACAAGGAAAACAGCTACGTCGAAGTGCCGAAGGACATGATCCTCTACGGCATCACCCCGCACGCCCACGTGCGGGGCTCCTCGACCCAGGTGTCGGTGATCTATCCGAACGGCAAGACCGAGATGCTGCTGGCCCTGCCGCGCTACAACTTCAATTGGCAGTACGAGTACTTCCTGAAGACGCCGCTGAAGGTGCCGGCGGGCTCCAAGATCGTCGCCAAGTGGACCTACGACAACTCGACCCGCAACCCCGGCAACCCGGACGCGACCAAGACCGTCTATGAGGGCGAGCAGACCTCGTCGGAGATGATGGCCACCTACCTGCACTATCGCTGGGTGGACGAGACGGTCGCGCACCAGACGCCGGAATACGAGAAGCTGTTCCAGGCCAACCTGATGATGGGCGTCCTCGACGCCAACATGGACGGCAAGATCGAGAAGGCCGAGCTGAAGGGCGGGAACACGGGTCCGGTCCCGATGCTGAAGAAGTACTTCGACATGATCGACACGAACCATGACGGCGCGCTCGACGCCAAGGAGCTGGAAGCGGCGACCAAGCTGATGTCCCGCGGTCGCGGCGGCCAGCAGGCGCAGGCTCCGGCCGGCGCCCCGGCGGCGGCTCCGTTGGCGTCCTCGATGCCGGCGGCCGGCGGGCGTTGAGCCCGTCCGCCTCGGCGGAGCTTGTTTGAGACGATCAGCCCCGCGGCCGCCCGGTCGCGGGGCTTTTCACAAGGCGCTACTGGCGCTGGACGCGGCGCTGCGGCATACCTGAGCCACGAAAAAAGAAGAGCGTTTAGGGGGAGCACAATGTCATCCATCCGGACCTGGCTGTTCGGGGCCGCGCTGGCCGCCGCAGCCTCCGTTTCCGCCCTCGGCGTTTCTGGCGCCGCCCGCGCGCAAGGCGCGCCGGATGGCCAGGCGATCTACGAAACCCGCTGCAAGGCCTGCCACGACGGCGGCAATCCGCGCGCGCCCAGCCGGGCCGACCTCGGCCAGCGCGCGCCCGCGGACATCGTGGCGGCGCTCACCAGCGGCATCATGCAGCCGATGGCCGCCGGCCTCAGCGACGCCGACAAGCAGGCGGTGGCCGCCTATCTGACGGCTTCCGGCGCCCAGGGCGGCGGTGGCGGCGGCGGGCGTCAGGCGCGTCCGACCGGGACCGAGATGCCCCAGGTCGAGATCAAGAACGGTGTGGTCGGCACGGACCCGATGTGCACGACCAATTCGCCGATCAAGCCCGGCCCGGCCGACTGGTCGAACATGGGCGTCAACCCGAACAACGACCGCTTCCAGCGCAACCCGGGGCTGACCGCGGCCGACGTGTCGAAGCTGAAGGTGAAGTGGTCCTTCTCGATGACCGGCGGCGGCCAGCCGGCGGTGGTCGGCGACTGGCTGTGGGTCACCAACCGCTCGGGCAAGTTCTACGCGCTCGACACCAAGACGGGCTGCGTCCACTGGGCGGTGAACGACCTGGTGTCGCGCACCACGCCGATGATCGTGAAGTCGACGCTGGCGCCGTCCGGCTGGGCGACCTTCATCAGCCAGTCCAACAAGATCGTGCGCGCCTTCGACGCCCAGACCGGCAAGGAGCTGTGGCGCTCGGAGATGCTCGAGGCGCATCCGTCCTCGGTGCTGACCGGCACGCCGATGATCGCCGGCGACCGGCTGATCGTGCCGATCTCCTCGATCGAGGAGGCCTCGGCCATGGCCAAGACCTACTCCTGCTGCACCTTCCGCGGCTCGGTGGCGGCGCTGGACCTGAAGACCGGCAAGCTGCTGTGGAAGACGCCGATGATCGACGCGCCGCTGCAGACGATCCGCGACAAGGAGGGCGGCGGCAAGGTCCAGGGCCCGGCGGGCGCCGCGGTCTGGGCGGCCCCGACCGTCGATATGAAGCGCGGGCTGGTCTATGCGGTGACCGGCGACAGCTACACTGACATCAACGAGAACGGCTCGGATAGCATCGTCGCCCTCGACCTGAAGACCGGCAAGTTCAAGTGGCGCCGGCAGGTGACGGAGAAGGACAACTTCGTCATGGGCTGCGGCCCGACCGGCCCCTCGGGCAACTGCCCGACGCCGCTCGGCCCCGACTATGACTTCGGCGCACCGCCGATCCTGATGACCATCGCCGGCGGCAAGCAGGTGCTGCTGGCCGGCCAGAAGTCCGGCATCGTCTACGGCCTGAACCCGGACACCGGAGCGCTGCTCTGGAAGACCATCGTCGGCGCGGGCTCGGCCCTCGGCGGCGTCGAGTGGGGCATGGGCGCCGACGACAAGAATCTCTACGTGCCGATCTCCGACCTGGTCTACCTGTTCAACCCGGCGACCAAGGACAAGGGCAAGGCCGGCGTCTATGCGCTGAACCCGGCGGACGGGAAGATCGTCTGGTCGGCCCCGGCGCCCGACGCGCCCTGCGTCTACGCCAGCGACAAGGGCAAGCCCAGCCGCTGCGCCAAGGCCCAGCCCGCCGCGCCCGCGGTGATCCCGGGCCTGGTCTTCGAAGGCGGCCTCGACGGCTGGCTCCGCGCCTATGACAGCAAGACCGGCAAGATCGTCTGGGCCGACTCCACGACCTCGCGGACCTACGACACGGTCAACGGGATCAAGGGCCAGCCGGGCGGCGGCTTCGACGGCATGGGCCCGACGATCGCCAACGGGATGATGTTCGTCACCAGCGGCAACAACGGCGCGGCCCGCGTCGGCTCCAACGGGGTCAATGTGCTGCTGGCCTATTCGGTGGACGGCAAGTAGGGCCAGGTCAGCAGGGGGGCCGGACATGCGGCTGACAGGGGTTCTCGCGATCGCGGCGGGGCTCCTGCTCGCCGCCTCCGCCGTCCTGGCTCAGCCACCGGCTGCGCCGCCGAGACCGACGCCCAAGCCCGGCTACGTCGTGCCGCCGGAGAACTCCGCCGGCCTCTATCCGGTGGCCGGCGAGCCGATCTTCAAGGCCAAGTGCGCCCAGTGTCACGAGGCAAAGGAGGGTCATGACCCGGCGGTCGGCCGCGCGCCGGCCAAGGAGCTGCTGGCCGCCCGCGCGCCGGAAGAGGTCTACGACGCGCTCACCATCGGGGCGATGAAGCCGATGGCGGCGGGGCTCAGCGAGGCCGAGCTCTACGGCCTCACCCGCTTCATCACCGGCAAGTCGCCTGTGCCCAACGCGCCGCCCGTCGCCGACACCAACCTCTGCAAGACCAACGGCCCGCTGCAGCCGAACGGACCGCAGTGGAACGGCTGGGGCCGCGACCTGGCCAACAGCCGCTACCAGCCGAAGCCCGGCTTCGCCGCGGCGGACATCCCGAGGCTGAAGGTGAAGTGGGCCTTCGCCTATCCGGGCACCAAGAACACCGAGCCCCTGATCTTCGGCGACCGGGTCTACGTCGCCTCGATGAGCGGCAAGCTCTATTCGCTCGACGCCAGGACCGGCTGCGTCCACTGGCGCTACGACTGGCGCGGCAGCGCGCGCGCCTCGATGAGCATCGGGCGCTTGAAGACCGCGCCCAGCGGCTGGGCGCTCTATCTCGGCGACGACCGGATGTTCGTCCACGCCTTCGACGCGGCGTCGGGCAAGGAGCTCTGGAAGACGCTGACCGGCGACCACAAGGTGGGCCGCATCACCGGCTCGCCGGCGCTCTACGACGGCGTCCTCTATGTGCCGCTCTCGGCCTCGGAGGAAAGCCAGGGCAACGTCGCCGCCTACGGCTGCTGCACCTTCATCGGCACGGTGGTGGCGGTCAGCGCCGCGGACGGCAAGGTCCTCTGGCGCCGGGCCATCCTCGACGAGCCGCCGCATCCCACGCGCAAGAACCCGGCCGGGACCCAGATGTACGGGCCCGCGGGTGGCTCCATCTGGTCGGCGCCGACCATCGACGCCAAAGCGGGCCAGCTCTATGTGGCCACCGGCGACAGCTACACCGAGGTCGAGCACAAGACCTCCGACGCCGTCCTGGCCATGGACCTGAAGACCGGCGCGATCCGCTGGGCCAACCAGGTGCTGGCGCAGGACAACTTCATGTCCGGCACCGTCAACGGGCCCTTGGGGACGCGCGGGCCGGACTTCGACTTCGGGTCCTCGCCCAACCTGGCCGAACTGCCGGGCGGCAAGCGCCTGGTGATCACCGGCAACAAGTCCTCGATCGTCTACGCCATGGACCCGGCGACCGGGAAGACGGTGTGGCAGACGCCGAAGCTGGGGTCCGGAAGCGCCCTGGGCGGCGTCGAGTGGGGCCCGGCCACCGACGGCAGGACCTTCTTCGCCGCCCTGGCCGATCCGCCGGGCCGCGGCCGGCCGGGGCTGGTCGCGCTCGACGTCGCCACCGGCAAGGAGCTCTGGCGCGTGGACGCGCCCAAGGGCCTGCCCTGCAACGTGCCCTCCGGCCGTTGCTCGCCCAGCTTCTCGCAGGCCGTGACGGCCGTGCCGGGCGCGGTGTTCGCCGGCGCCCAGGACGGGCGCCTGCGCGCCTATTCCACCGCCGACGGCAAGTTGCTGTGGGAGGTCGACACCACGACCCCGCAGGACACGGTGAACGGGATCAAGGCCGCGCCGGGCGGGTCGCTGGACATGGGCGGACCGACGGTGGCCGGCGGCATGATGTTCGTGCACTCCGGCTACAACGGCAGCGCCGGCGCCTCGAACCTTTTGCTGGCGTTCTCCGTGGACGGCAAATAGCGGGCGGCGGCTTCACTGGTTGACCCGCCGCGCCTGGACCCGCAAAGCCCAGGTGTGTCCGCGCCCACCCACGCCGCCCACCATCGCAACGGCCTCGGCATCGCCTATCGGATGGCGGCCATGGTCTGCGTCGCCCTGCTGTCAGCGGGGGTGAAGTGGGCCGGCGCGCGCGGCGTGCCGGTGTTCGAGATGGTGTTCTTCCGCAACGCCTTCGCCTTCGTCCCGATCCTCGCCTACATCGCCAAGACCAGTGGTTTTTCGGTGCTGAAGACCAAGCGCCCGCTGGGTCATCTGCACCGCTCCGTGGTCGGCCTGATCGGTATGACCTGCAGCTTCTCGGCCCTGCAACACCTGGCGCTGACCGAGGCCACCGCCTTCACCTTCTGCGCGCCGCTGTTCATGACCGCGCTCTCGGCCCTGATGCTGCGCGAGCCGGTGGGCTGGCATCGCTGGGGCGCGGTGGTGGTGGGGTTCCTGGGGGTGCTGATCATGGTGCGGCCGGAGCCTGGCCACATGAACGTACCGGGCGTGGCCTTCGGCCTGACCGCCGCGCTGGGCAGCGCGTTGGCCATGGTGCAGATCCGCCAGATCGCGGTGACCGAAAAGGGCCCGACCATCGTCTTCTACTTCACCCTGGCCGGGACGGTGCTGGGCCTGGCGGTGTCAGTCTTCCACTGGGTGACGCCGGACCCGCTGACGCTCTGTGTGCTGATCGGATCCGGCCTGATCGGCGGGGTCGGCCAGCTGTTCCTCACCGAGGCGATCCGCGTGGCGCCGGTGGGCGTGGTGGCGCCCTTCGACTACAGCCAGCTCATCTGGGCGACGGGCCTGGGCTTCCTGGTCTGGGGCGAGCTGCCCAAGGCCTACACCCTGCTGGGCGCGGCCGTGGTGGCGGCCAGCGGCCTCTACATCCTGCACCGCGAACTCGTCCGCTTCCGCCGGGCGACCGCGCAGGTGGGCGAGCCGGTCTGACCCTGCGTCAACCCACGCGTTGACACGCCCAGGTCACGGGAGGACGCTTGGACAAACGCCGATATGAGCGGCGCGGAACGCATAGGGAGCGATCCGGATGAGGACATGGATGATGGGCCTGGCGGCCATGGCCGCGCTGGCGGTCGGCGCTCAGGCGCGCGCCTCGGTGACGGTGATCGGCGGCGGCCTGGCCGAGGCCTGCTCGAAGGACGCGCTGTCCGGCAAGACCAGCTCGCAGTTCGAACGGACCTGCACCGAAGCCCTGGACACCGAGTCGCTGAACGCCCGCGACCGGGCGGGCACCTATGTGAACCGCGGCGTGCTGAAGATGCGCCGGATGGATTGGACCGGCGCGACGAAGGACTTCGACGACGCGCTGCGGCTCAGCCCCAACATGGGCGAGGCCTATGTGAACCGCGGCGCCGTGGCGATCGGCCAGCACCGCTACGCCGACAGCCTGCCGGACCTGAACAAGGGCCTGGCGCTGGGCATCGAGGAGCCGGCCAAGGTCTACTACAACCGGGGTCTCGCCTTCGAAGGCCTGGACGACATGAAGTCCGCCTATTTCGACTACCAGAAGGCCGTGGAGCTCAGCCCGAACTGGGACGCGCCCCAGAAGGAGCTGACGCGCTTCCATGTGGAGCGGAAGGAATAGCAGCGCGTTCCCCCGACAGCTCCGCTGCGGAGCCTTTGAAGGAAGCGCCGCCATGCGGACCCTGATCGCGATCCTGGCTCTCGCCGCCGTCGCCGCCCCGGCGGTCGCCCAACCCTATGAGGCCCTCCAGCGCGACCGCGACGCGCGCCTGGCCGCCGCCGCCCAGGCGGCCCGGCAGCGCGGCACGACGCTCGACAACGAACTCTCCCGGCTGGAGGCGCGCCAGCAGACCGACCGCACGCTCAGCCAGATCGCCGCCGACAGCGAACGTCCGGCCGTGCCGACAGTCCCGTTCAACCCCAAGGCGCCGCCGCCGGTGGTCGACGCGAGCCAGCTCGCCCAGATCCCGGACTCGGTCCTCGCCGCCTCCAACGCCCGCGCCATCGCCGCGTCGAAGAACAAGCGCTGACCAATTGGAGTGGCCCGCGGGCTTCCTAAATCCAGAGACTTTGCAAACGGAGTACGGCGCCCATGGATTGGGAAGGCGGCGATGAGTCAGGCAATATCGAGGACCGTCGCGGGCTAGGCCCGGTCGGTATCGGCGGTGTCGGCGTCGGCGGCGTGGTGCTGGCGGTGATCGGCTATCTGGTCTTCGGCGTGAGCCCGCAATCGACGCTCAACGTGCTTCAGGGCGCGGGGCCGGGCCCGGGCGGCTACGAGCAGCAGGCGCAGGGCGTGCGCGGCCGTCCGGCGGACCAGGCCGGCCGCTTCGTCGACGTGATCGAGACATCCGTGGACGAGGTCTGGCGGCCGATCTTCGACCAGAACGGTCGCACCTATCGCCCGCCGGCCGCCGTCGTGCTCTACGATCAGGCCACGCCGACCGGCTGCGGCCTGGGCCAGTCGGCCATGGGCCCGTTCTATTGCCCGCAGGATCAGAAGGTCTATCTGGACCTCTCCTTCTGGCGGGAGCTTTCCGACCGGTTCGGCGCATCCGGCGAGGCGGCGCGCGCCTACGTCATCGCCCACGAGATGGGTCACCACGTGCAGAACCTGCTGGGCCAGGCCGGGGAGGCGCGCGAGCTGGGCGCGCGCGGCGCGGGCTCCGGCTCCGTGCGGCTCGAGCTGCAGGCGGACTGCTATGCCGGCGTCTGGGCGGCGCACGTCGGGGAGGCGACCGGCGGCAAGGTCACGCTGACCGCCCAGGACATCGAAGATGGCGCGCGCGCCGCCGCGGCGGTGGGCGACGACACCCTGCAGCGCGAGACGCAGGGCCAGGTGGTTCCCGACAGCTTCACCCACGGCACCTCCGCCCAGCGCGTGCGCTGGCTGCGCAAGGGCTACCAGACCGGCAATGCGGCGGCCTGCGACACCTTCAACGCCGCGACACTCTAGGTTTTCGGGAACGGCTTCGAGAGGAACCGCGAGCCCTTCTCGCCGAAGCGCCAGGGCGTTTCCACCGCCTTGGTGATGCCGATGCGCGGGCCGACGACGACCTCGACGGCCGGCCCGGGCAGAAGCTCGAACGGCGGCGCGTCGACCCGCAGGCCGTTCTGGGCGATGGACACGCCCAGCGCCTGGCAGAGCCGGCCGGGCCCCGAACACAGAAGGCGCGGGTCTTCCAGCCCGCGCCGCGCCGCCATCAGGTCCAGCCCGTCGGTGGGCTCAATGGCGCGCAGCAGGACGGCGCTGCCCGGCTCGTCGCCGCACACCAGGTTCATGCACCAGTGGATGCCGTACGAGCGGTAGACATAGATCGCGCCCGGCGGGTCGAACATCACCGCGTTGCGCGCCGTCGGCCCCGGGAAGGTGTGCGAGGCGGGGTCGGAATAGTGGTAGGCCTCGGTCTCGACGATCCGTCCGCCCACGCCGTCGACCCGCAGCGTCCAGCCGATCAGCCTCTTCGCCGCCACGTGGCTGGGCGCGGTGAACAGCGCTGCTTGACGCGCAGCCAGCTCGGCGGGCGAAATAGGGGAAAGCATAGGGAAGGATGTCGCATGCCGTACGTCGAGGGCCAAACCATCCACGACGCCGATAGCCACATCATGGAGCTGCCGGGGACCATCAACGCCTATCTCGACCCCAGGGTGCGCGCGGCCTTCGTCGAGAAGACCGGGCGCAAGGACGTGCTGCCCGAGTGGTTCGCCAAGGCGAAGGCGCAGTCGGAAGACCCGGCGTTCCTGGCCGGCGCCGAGGCCAACATCCTGCTGCGCAAGAACTATGAGGCCCTGGGCGCTTTCACCGCCGCCGATCGGCCGAAGACGCTGGACTACCTGGGCTTCACCAGCCAGCTGGTCTTCACCACCGCCTGCCTGTCGAACTTCGGCCTGGAGCAGATGGGCGAGGTCGATCTCGCCGTCGAGGCCGCCCGCGCCCACAACCGGATGATGGCCGAGTTCTGCGGGGTCGACCGCCGCCTGCTGGCCACCGGCTATGTGCCGCTGATCGACCGCAAGCGCGCGCCGCAGATCGCCAGGGAAGCCCTGGAGCTGGGCTGCAAGGCCCTGGTGATCCCGTCGCGCCATCCGCCGGGCTTCTCGCCCAGCCACGTGGAGCTCGACCCGCTGTGGGCGCTGGCCCAGGAGGCGCGCATTCCGATCCTCTTCCACGTCGGCGGGGAGGAGAAGATGCACCACGACTACATCGAGAACGGCCTGCCGTTCGTGAAGGACTTCCACGGCGGCGACGAGAACTTCACCTCGCTGACCTTCATGGCGATCCCGATCTCCATCTGGCAGACGCTGTCGGCCCTGGTGATCGACGGGGTGTTCGACCGCTTCCCGAACCTGAAGTGGGGCGCGATCGAGCTGGGCGCTTCATGGCTGCCCAGCCTGATGCAGTTCCTGGATTCCGGCGTCGCGGCCTTCGGCAAGGAGGAGCGGCTGCAGAAGCTTTCGGCCAAGCCCAGCGACATCCTGCGCCGCCAGTTCCGCGCCACGCCCTATCCGCACGAGAACACCCGCTGGATCATCGAGAATTCCGGCGAGGACATGCTGCTGTTCTCGTCGGACTTCCCGCACATCGAGGGCGGCCGCAATCCGCTGAAGCGGTTCAACGAGAGCCTGGAAGGCGTGTCGGAGGCGACGAAGCGGAAGTTCTATCGCGACAACTTCATCGACCTCATGGGCGCTGGCCTCGACCCCAGCCTGCACGACCTGCCGGGGTTGATCGCGGCGTAGATCTTCAACACCGTCATCTCGGCCGTAGCGAAGCGGAGAGCCGGGACCCAGGCAGCTCAGATCGCGGTGCGGCTGGGTCCCGGATCGTCCCTGCGGGCCGTCCGGGATGACGGTTGTGTTTAGGCGGCCACCCGCTTCTCGACCGGCGCCGCCATCGCCCGGGCGATGGCCTCGACCAGGTCCTGGATCTGGATAGGCTTGGAGCTGTGCTCGGTGAAGCCCAGCTCCAGATAGCGCTTGCGGCCGCCGGAGGTGACGTCGGCGGTGAGGGCGACCACCGGGGCGTCCTGGTTGGGGCCCTCGGCGGCGCGAAGGCGCTGCAGCACCTCGACGCCGGTCATGCCTGGCATCTGGATGTCCAGCAGAACGAGGTCGAAGGCCTCCCCGGCCATGGCCTCCAGCGCCTGCGCGCCGCTCGACGCCTTGACAACCTCGTGGCCGAAGCTGGTCAGCAGCTGTTCCAGCACCAAGAGGTTCACGGCGTTGTCGTCCACGGCCAGCATCTTCAGGCCGCCCATCGCTTCGGGGCCGGCTTCGGCCTCGGCTTCGACGGGCGAGACCGCCGGCGCGGCGGCCAGCGCCAGCGGCAGCTTGAAATGGAAAGCCGATCCCTGGCCCAGGGTGCTTTCGGCCCAGATCTTGCCGCCCATCAGCTCGACCAACTGCTTGGCGATGGACAGGCCCAGGCCCGTGCCGCCGAACTTGCGCACCTCGGACTCGTCGGCCTGGGTGAAACGGGTGAAGAGCTGCGGCAGGTGTTCGGGGGCGATGCCGATGCCGGTGTCGCGCACGGTGACGTGCAGCAGGACCGCGCCTTCGCCATTCGGCATGGCGCTGGCCGCGACGGTGACGCCGCCCTTGTCGGTGAACTTCAGCGCGTTGCCGACCAGGTTGAACAGCACCTGGCGCAGGCGCAGCGCATCGACCAGCACGAAGTCCGGCGCGCCGTCGGCGATCTCCAGCTCGATGGCGACGCCCTTTTCGTCGGCCCGCGGGCCCCAGAAGCCGACCAGCCGTTGCAGGAACGACTTCAGGTCCTCCGGCGCCGGATGGATGTCGAGCCGGCCGGCGTCGATCTTGGAGACGTCGAGGATGTCGTTGAGGATCGACAGCAGGTAGTCGCCGGACTCGATCAGCACGTCCAGGCGCGCCTGCTGGACCGGATTGGTCTCGTCGCGGCGCATCAGCTGGGCCATGCCGAGGACGCCGTTCATCGGCGTGCGGATCTCGTGACTCATGGTGGCCAGGAAGTTGGACTTGGCGCGGCCGGCCTGGCGGGCCTCCTCGCGCGCCTGGTCGGCGCCGGATCGTTCCGCCAGCGCCTGATCGCGCGTGGCCTCGAGCTGCGGGATCAGGGCGACGTTGTCGTTGAACGCCTTGTGCAGCACCGCGATGGTGCGGGTGATCCCCTCCATCATCATGGTCAGCAGGACGATCAGCACGGCGACGATCAGCAGCACGCCCGCCCGGTGCTCCGGTTCGGTCGCCAGGGTCACCACGATGGTGACCGCCGTCAGCACCGGCGCCGAGAGCGCCCAGAACACCAGCCGCGAGGTCATGCTCGAGGTCATGGCGACCGCCACGACCGTCGCCGCCTGGATCAGGAACAGCATCAGCTCGGCGCGTCCGCCCTGCAGCGCCAGCCACAGCGCGGGGGCGAGATAGACGGAGGTGCGCGCGAAGCAGATCGGGGCGAGCTGGCGGAAGCCCGCGACGTCGGGCACGCCGTCGGCCCGGGCCGCCCAGCGCCGAATCATGGCGATGTGGATCGCGTCGAAGCCGGTGAACGCCAGGAAGGCCAGGAGCCCGATCGCCGGGTGGCCGATCAGGGCCATCGCCAGGGCGGTGAGGCCGTTGAAGACGGCATGGACGGGAAGTGGCTGGACCAGCCCAGTCAGCGTCAGCTGATAGGCGCTTAGTCCCGCATCGGACATTGCCCGCGCGGCCCGCGCGCGGCTGTTCAGCCAATTCGGCTTGGTCATCTGACGCCACCCTTCGAGAACAAGGATCGGCGGCAAAGATGAAGTTTCGGAGAATCCCTTACGTGAAACGACCTAGGCTGTAAGCGCCGCGAAGGGGGTGGCTTCCAGGTCCGCCGCGCCGTCGGTCAGACCGTCGGCGATGCCTGGCGCCTGGGTCAGCACCTGGCCGGCGAAGACGCGGGCGAGCGCCGCCTTGCCCTGCAGCCAGGGATCGCCGGAAACCGAGGGGTCGGCCAACGCCGCCAGCGCCTGGCGACCCAGCATCGCGCCGCCGACCACATCGCCGGCCAGTTTGAGATAGGGCGTGGCGGCCGCCAGGCTGTCCTGGCCGCGATGCGCCAACAGCCAGTCGGTGGCCCGCTCCAGGGCGCCGACGCCCGCCGCCAGCCGGCGGCCCACCGACGCCAGGTCCGGGACCTCGGTCAGCTGCTCGGCTGTGAGCGCCAGTTCGGCGCAGAGCGCCTTCATGACCCCGCCGTTCTCCATGCCCACCTTGCGGCCCACCAGGTCGATGGCCTGGATGCCGTTGGTGCCCTCATAGATCGGGGCGATGCGGGCGTCGCGATAATGCTGGGCCGCGCCCGTCTCCTCGATGAAGCCCATGCCGCCGTGCACCTGCACGCCCATGGACGCCACCTCGACGCCCACGTCGGTGGACCAGGCCTTGGCGATGGGGGTCAGGAGCTCCTGGCGGGCTTTGGCGGCGGCGCGCTCGTCGGGATCCTCCG
>JAFEDM010000051.1 GCA_018241625.1 Pseudomonadota bacterium
CGCCTACCAGAAGGGGCTGACGCCGCAGGGGACCCTGTCGCCGGTGATGGGCTTCGACCTGGGCTATCGCCGCAAGCTGTCGGACAAGCTCTTCGTGCTGGTGACCCTGCAGGACTTCCTGCACAGCTTCCACGCGTTGACCGCCAACCGCACGCCGCTGCTGATCGAGCAGTCGAAGACCGACTTCGACACCCGCGCGATCCGCGTTGGCCTGACCTGGGCCTTCGGCGGCGGTAAGCCGAAAGACCCGGGCTTTGAATTCCAGAGCGGCGGCGGCGGAGCAGGGCCGACGCCGTAGCGCCGGCCCGCGGACCTACTTGCCGTCGACCGAATAGGCCAGCAGCACGTTCGTGCCGTTGCCACCGGTGCCGGCGGCGCCGTTGAAGCCGCTCATCACGAAGACCTTGCCGCCGGCGATGGCCGGGCCGAGGCCGTCCAGGCTGCCGCCCGGCTGGTCCTTGACCTGGTTCACGGTCTGGTAGCGGCGGTCCGTGGTGCTGTCGGCCCAGAGGATCTTGCCGGTGGCCGCGTCGTAGGCGCGGAACCAGCCGTCCATGGTCCCGGAGAAGACCACGCCCGGCATGACCGACGGGGCCTGGGACTGGGCGCGGATGCAGCTGCCGCCGGTGCGGTCGTGGCTGCGGTCGCCGGCGTAGTGGCAGGGCGCGACGGGCGCAGGGACGTTCCACAGCACCTTGCCGGTGGCGGGATCCAGGGCGGAGAGGCCGGGCTTGGACGGGGGCATGGGCGCACCGAACGGCGTCTTGCCGGCCGGGCGCAGCACCTCGTCCATCAGGTTCAGGGTGTCGGCGATCGCCACATAGAGCCGCTTGTCGTCGGCCGCCATGCCCCATTCGACGCCGCCCAGGGCCGAGCCGCCGCCGAGCTTGCGGCTCCACAGGGTCTTACCGGTGTCCGGGTTCATGCCATAGACGATGCCGGACTTCTGGCCGGCCAGCAGGATGTCCTTGCCGCCGGCCAGGTGGAACAGGATGGGCGAGGCGCCGAAGTCGTAGTCCGGCCCGTCGGGGCTGGGGCAGTTGACCGGCTTGGTCTTGTCCTCGCAGCCGACGATGAAGTTGTCCTTCGCCTGGACCTGGTTGGACCAGCGGATGGCGCCGGTCTTCATGTCGAGGGCGACGATGGCGTCGGCGCCCTTGGTGTCCTCGTCCGTGTAGCTGTCGCCGGTCGCGACATAGACCAGGCCGCGCTTGGGATCGGCGGTCGGCGCGGACCAGATGGCGCCGCCGGCGGGGCCCTGCAGCATGGTCCCGGCGGCGTTCTTGTGGGTGTCGTGCAGCGGTTCCGGCAGGATCTTGGTGTACCACTGCGGCTTGCCGGTCTTCAGGTCGAGCGCCACGAGCGCGCCCTGAAAATAGCAGCAGCGATAGGTGGGCTGGCGCGCGGCGCCTTCCTCGCCGGAGGTGAGCGGCACGAAGACCTGGTCGCCGACCACCAGGGGCGAGCCGGTGATGCCGACCACGGCGTTCTGGTGCAGGGCCGGCGACCTCCAAATCTCCTTGCCGGTCTGGGCGTCATAGGCGCGGGCGGTGCGGTCGCGCACCCCGACCACGGTCAGCCAGCCCGAGGGCGAGATCGGCGACTTGACGATCATCGGCGTGGTGCGGGAGGCGACGTCGGAAAGCACCCAGCGCACGCAGCCGGTGTTGGAATCGAGCGCGTAGAACTTGCCCGAACGGTTGGTGATGAACAGCCAGTCGCCGATCACGGTGGGCATGGAGCCGCCGCTCATCGCGAAGCTCCACTTCACCTTCAGCTTCGGCGCGTCCGCGGGCTTGAGGCCGGGGTTGGCCTGATAGCGGTGGGAATCGTGCAGGCCGACGCTGGTCCAGTCGCTGGGCGTGGCGGCGATCGGCGGGTTGGCGGCGCACTTCACGTCGACGCCGACGTTGGCGGGCGGCGCCGGCCGGCCGGCGGGGGCCGGGTGGGCCTCATTGGACGGTGGGGCGGCCGCGGCGTTCAGGTAGGCGGCGACGGCGGCCTTGTCCTCGTCGGAGAGACCGGCGGCCATGGGCTTCATGACGCCGTTGGTGAGCGCGTCGACGATCTGGGCGGCCGGATAGGTGGCCAGCGTCCCCTTGCTGGGCGCGCGGTCGATGGCCGGGTCGTGGCAGGCTTTGCAGCGGGTGTTGAAGACGGTTTCGCCGGCCGCGGCGCCACCTTGGGCGTGGGCCGCCAGCGGCGCGGCGCCGAAGCCAGCCAATACCGTGGCGGCCAACGCCGCCATCCCGATCCTGAAATTCATGAGCGTTTCCCGAAATGCTTTGTTTGAAATCTTTGCGGTGCAGTTTGCGGGCGGATTTCAAGCCCGGCAAGCGCGGCTCAGTGTTTCGCGGGAAGCCCCTTCAGCAGCTCGGCCACGGCCGCCTCCAGCTGGGCGTCCTTACCGGCGAGGCTTTCGCCGAGCGGGCGCTCGACCATCACGTCCACGGGCCGGGGATGCAGCTCCATGTCGTCGCCGGCCGCGCCCTGGATGCGCGTCGAGGGCACGCGAACCACCGAGCCGTCCACCAGGGGCACGTTGGAGGTGTAGATGATCCAGCCGGCGGTCGGCACGCCCACCACCTTGCCGAGCTTCAGGGTCCGATAGCCCTCGGTGAAGTCCTCGGCGTCGGAGAGCGACGATTCGTTGGTCAGCAACACGGTGGGCAGGCCCAAAGCGCGCTGGCCCAGCGCCTGGCGGCTGGGCACCGGGCCCTGGCCGCGCTGGGTCATGGTCAGGTAATTGCGCCGCGCGAAGACGTCGAGGACATAGCCGTTGACGAAGCCGCCGTTGTTGTTGCGCACGTCGACGACCACGCCCTCCTTGCCCTGGTTCTGGGCGTCGAGGTCCAGGTAGAGCTGGTCCAGCGCCTCGGACGACATGTCGGCAATGTGGACGTAGCCGAGCCGGCCGCCGCTGATCTTGTCGACATAGGCGCGCTGGCCGTCGATCCAGTGGCGGTAGAGCAGGCCCGAGGCGACCTGGGAGGTCACCGGCCGAACCACCGCCTGGCGGGTGGCGGCGCCGGTGCGGATCGTCAGCACGGTGCGCTTGCCGGCCTTGTCGAGCATCAGCGCGTCGAGGTCGACGTCGGGGCGCAGCGGCTGGCCGTCGACGGCCACCAGGGTGTCGCCGGGCTTGATCGTCCCTTCGATGAAGGCCGGGCCCAGGGTGATCACCTCGCGCACCACCAGGCCCTTGCCGGCCTCGTAAGCCTCACGGTCGAAGCGCAGGCCAAGGTCGCCGACGCGCGGCGGGCCGTAGCCGTTGGGCGCGCGGTTGATGCCCGAATGGCTGGCGTTCAACTCGCCGATCATCAGGTTGGTGAGGCGGCGCATCTCGTCGGAGATGTGGGCGCCTTCGATATAGGGCGCGAAGCGGGTGCGCAGGGCCGCCCAGTCCTGGCCGTGGAACTTCGCGTCGAAGAAGCCGCGGTCCAGCAGGCTCCAGGCCTGGTCGAAGGCTGTGACCTTCTCCTGGTCGAAGGCGACCTCCAGCTCGGCGTTGACGGCGACCGGATGCGGGCGCGGGGCCTCGACGGTGGTCGTGGTTATGATCCCGCCGTCGAGATAGTAGATCGACTTGGAGTCGGGCGCGAAGGCCACGAAACGCTTGGGCCGGCGCGAGCTTGCGATTTGCTGTGGCGTGGCCGGCTCGCGGACCAGTTCGTCGAGATTGTAGCTGTAGAGCACGCTCTGGCCGGACAGGCTGGAGCGGAAGACCAGGGTCTTGCCGTCGGGGCTGATCACCGGCTCCTCGGCCGAGACGCCGAGCGGCAGGTAGGTGGCCCGTTCGCGGATGCCGTCGAAGACGATCTTCACCGGCGTGACCGGCGGCTTGGGCGGGGTGGGGCCCTTCTCATTGGCCTTGTCCAGGTTGGCCTCGGCGACCTTGGCGTCCGTGGCGGGATCGGGGCGGGACGGCGCGTTGGCCGGCTCCGGCGGCCGCGCGCCCGGCGCGGCGGGCGTCGAGGCCGGGGCGGAGCTGGGCGGGGTGGCGGGCGTGCGGTCCGGCTGGCGGAACAGGTCGCGGAACTCGTCCTCGCGGTAGCGCGGCACGTGCGGCAGCAGGTCGACGCGGACGATATGCACGTCTTCCGAGCGCTGGGCGGTGTCGAAGACGATGTACTTGCCGTCCTTGGACCAGACGATGGTCGAGGCGTCGCCGTTGGCGAGGAAGCTGATCGGCCGGGCCTCACCACCCGTAGCCGGGATCACCCAGACATTGCGGAACGACTTGGAGTCGGTGACCGCGAAGGCCAGCCACTTGCTGTCCGGCGCCCAGGCGGGGCCGGAGCCGCCGAAGCCCGCCACCTGGCCGGTGAAGAGCAGGGCGTCCTTCTGCGGCTCGCCGGCATCGTTCAGGGTGACGACACGCAGTTCCTTGCGGTCGCGGACGTAGGCGATGGCCTTGCCGTCCGGCGACCAGGAGACGGCGGAATCGAAGCCGGCGCCGGAGGTGATCGGCCGCTCGCGCCGGGTGGCGAAGTCGTAGGCGTAGAGGTGGCTGGAAAGGCCGCGCAGGGCGACGTAGGCGACGCGCCGGCTGTCCGGCGACCAGTGCAGGTCGGACTGGATGCCGCCCTTGTCGGTGACCCGTTCGGCCGGTCCGCCGTCCTTGGCCGCGGCGGCGAAGACCTCGCCGTGGGCGACGATGGCGACCTTCTTGCCGTCGGGCGACAGCGCCATCTGCTGGAAGCTGGTCTCGTTCAGGCGCCGGTCGCCGGC
>JAFEDM010000520.1 GCA_018241625.1 Pseudomonadota bacterium
GAGCGGGGTCTCGTCGGTCGGCGCCATCGTCACGCCCCTGTTCCTGCCCGCCCTGGCGGTGGCCCTGGGCTGGCGCGACACCTTCATCTTCGTGGGCGCGCTGGGCCTGGTCTGGGTGCTGGTCTGGGTCGTGGTGAGCCGGGGTCTCAGCTTCGCCGACACAGCGGCGGCCAGCTCGCCCCTGCCGACTCTGGGCGGCCTGAAGACCCTGCTGAGCGATCGGCGCACCTGGGGCATCGCCGGCGCCAAGGTGCTGTCGGATCAGATCTGGTGGCTGCTGCTGTTCTGGGCGCCGGACTTCTTCCACCGGGTGTACGGCGTGGGCCTGGCCCAGCTCGGCCCGCCGCTGGCCGTGGCCTACACGGGCTCGGCCGTGGGGTCGATCGTCGCCGGTTGGGCCGGCACGCGCCTGCTGGCCCGTGGCTATTCGCTCAACACCGTGCGCAAGAGCGTCATGCTGGCGAGCGCGCTCTTGGTGACCACCATTCCGCTGGCGCTGCTGGCCCACAACCTGTGGCTCGCCGCCGGACTGCTGGCGGTGACCATGGCCGGCCACCAGGGCTTTTCGGTCAGCATCTTCTCGATCATCGCCGACATCACGCCGAAGTCACGGGTGGCGACGGTGACCTCCTTCGGCGCCTTCTGCGGCAACCTCGCGGGCATGGGGATCGTCTACCTGGCCGGCCTGATCCTGACCGCCGGCCTGGGCTACATGCCGCTGCTGGCGATCGCGGCGGTGTCCTACCTGCTGGGCCTGGCCTGGCTGCACCTCTGGGTGCCCCGGCTCAGGCCCGCCGCGGCTGGAGCCTAGCGCTCAGAGCCCGAGTTCGGACATCGACACGGCGCGCTTCTCCCGCGCGCTGATCTCGGCCGCCGCGCCGATCGCCACCGCCTTGAAGCCGTCGGCGGCGGTCACTTCCACCGGGCCTTCGCCGCGCACGGCGGCGATGAACTTTTCATGCTCGTAGTAGGTCGACCCGTGGTGGGTGCCGGCCTTCAGCACCGCCTCGTCCACCTCCACCACCTGGCGCTCTACCTGCTTGGGCGCGCGCAGCGGGACCCGCGGCGAATAGACGATCGCGCCTTCGGGGATCAGCACGTCCAGGCGCGCCTTGTCGCCCACCGCGGTGACCTCCTCCTGGTTCTCCGCGCCCTCGGCGAACATGCACAGGTCCAGCATGGCGCGCACGCCGTTCTCGAAGTCCACGACGGTGTAGCTGTTGTCGATGATGTCCGGCTTCTTGCCGTCGTAGCGTTCGTCCTGGTGGTTCACGTCCATGGCGCCGGAGCAGTAGACACGCGTCGCTTCGGCGCCGACGATCAGCCGCATCAGGTCGAAGAAGTGGCAGCACTTCTCGACCATGGTCCCGCCGGTGTTGGCGTTGAAGCGGTTCCAGTCGCCGATCTTCTTCAGGAACGGGAAGCGGTGCTCGCGGATCGACAGCATCTGCAGCTTGCCGACCCGCCCGGCGCGCAGCTGCTCCACATATTCCACCATCGGCGGCATGTAGCGGTATTCCATGGCCACCCAGAACGGCGCCTTCGACTGCGCCGCGCGTTCGGCCACCCAGCGGGCGTCCTCCATCGTCGTCGCCAGCGGCTTCTCGCAGAGGATCGCGACGCCGGCGTCGAACAGCGGCTCCAGCACCTTCCTGTGGGTGTAGTTCGGGCTGGCCACGATCACCGCGTCCACCAGGCCGCTCTTCGCCAGCGCCTCGCTCGACGTGAAGGCCGTGGCCTCATCAGCCGCGGCGCCCAGGGTCGCCCTCGAGGTGGCGATGGAGCTTTCCACCGGGTCGGCGAGGGCGGTGACCACCGCGCCCGGGATGAGCGCCAGGTTGCGCAGGTGCTCGTTGGCCATCAGGCCGGTTCCGACCAGGCCGTAGCGGACGGTGTTCCTCACGTTCGTTCCCCAGATCTCAGGAGGTCAGATGACCAGCGGGCCGTGGTCGATGTTCGGCAGGACGTGGCGCGCGAAGAGGTCGGCCTCGGCGGCGTGCGGATAGCCGGAGAGGATGAAAGCCTCGATGCCCATGTCGCGGTAGTCGTTCAGCTTGGCCAGTACCTGGTCGGGGTCGCCGACGATTGCCGCGCCGCAGCCGGACCGCGCCCGGCCGACGCCGGTCCACAGGTTGGCCTCGGCGTAGCCGTCGTCCGACGCCGACTGGCGCAGCGCCACCTGGGCCTGGACGCCGACCGAGGTCGAATCCTGCGCCTTGGCCTTGATCGCCTGGCCCACCTCGTCGTCCAGCTTGGACAGCAGGCGCTCGGCGGCGGTGCGCGCCTCGGCCTCGGTGTCGCGCACGATCATGTGGGCGCGATAGCCGAACTTCAGGGTGCGGCCGTACTTGGCGGCGCGCGCGGTCATGTCCTCGATGATCGCGGCCACCGTCTCCTTCTTGTCGGGCCACATCAGGAAGACGTCGCAGCCCTTGGCGGCGGCCTCGCGCGCGTCCTCCGACAGGCCGCCGAAGTAGAGCAGGGGCGCCTTGCCCGAGAGCGTGCCGATGCGCGGCGGGTTGAGCTTCAGCTTCCAGAACTCGCCGTCGTGGTCCAGCGGCTGGCCGTTCAGCATGGTCTTCAGGATGGACATCGCCTCAACCGTGCGGGCGTAGCGCGGCGCGGACGCCAGCTTCTCGCCCGGCATGTCGGAGGAGATGATGTTGATTGTCAGCCGTCCGCCCAGCATCCGGTCGATGGTGGCGATCTGGCGGGCGAGCTGCGGCGGCCACATCTCGCCGATCCGCACCGCCATCAAGAGGCGCATGCGCTTCAGCATCGGCGCGATGCCGGCGGCGAAGGCGGTGGTGTCGATGCCCAGCTCATAGCCGGACGGCAGCAGGATGTTGTCGAACCCGCCGGCCTCGGCCTGGCAGACGATGTCGCGGCAGTGCTCCCAGCTGGATTGCAGCATGGGGTCCGGCACGCCGAGGAACTCGTAGTCGTCGTCGCACAGGGCCGAGAACCAGCTGATCTCGCAGGGCGGGCGCTTGGTCATGGCAGGGATTCTCCGAGCGAGGCGGTGAGCACCTGGTACCATTCGGCGCGGGTCCAGGTGGCGCGGTAGGCCTGGGGGATCTCGGCGATGCGCTCGACCCGCTGGGTGCCGACGATCGGGATCGGCCGGGCCGGATGGGCCATGATCCAGCTATAGGCGGCCGCGGCGCGGCTGACGCCCGCCTCCGCGGCCTTGGCGTCCAGGGCCTTGGCGACGGCGTGGGCGCGGTCGTCCTTGGGCTCGCCCAGCCGCCCGCCGCCCAGCGGCGACCAGGCCAGCACCGCGATCCCCTTGGCCATCGCCTGATCCAGCACCCCGTCGAACAGCGGCCGCACCGCGAGCGGCGAGAACTCCGGCTGGGTGGCCACCAGCGGCAGCGGCAGGTGGGCGGCCAGCGCCTCCACCTGGTGCGGCGCGAAGTTGGAGACGCCGGCGGCGGCGATCTTGCCGGCCTTGTGCGCGGCGGCCAGCGCGCCCGCCGTCTCGGCGGGATGGGCCAGGAAGTCGGCCCGGTGGATCTGCCACAGCGCCACCTGCTCGACGCCCAGCCGCTTCAGCGAGGCGTCGATGGCGCTGGCGACATAGGCCGCGCTGGAATCGTAGGGAACGCCCGGATTGATGCCGCCCTTGGTGGCCAGCACCATGCGGGTCTTCAGGTCCGGGCTCTTCGCGAGCACCCGGCCCAGCAGGGCTTCGGCCGATCCGAATTTCTCACCGTTGTCGGGGCCGTAGACGTCGGCCGTGTCGAACAGATTGACGCCCGCCTCCAGCGCCGCGCGCACCCGCGCCTCGGCGGCGGCGAGGTCGTCGCCGGCGTATCGCCACATGCCCCAGGCGATCTGGGAGACGACAGGGCCGTTCGGATAGAGCGGCCGGTTTTGCGGAGGCGCCGGGAGTTCTGACATCGCTGTCATACTACCCATGTCGGACGCCCTGGCAATGCGGATGGCGCAGCTTTTCGACGGATCTAGGCGGCCGGCGGCGCGGCGGTCGAGGCGCGGATCACCAGCTCGTGGGCCAGCCGGCGGTGCACCGGGTCTTCCTCGCGCTCGAACAGCAGGGCGGCGGCGGCATAGGCCAGGTCGCGGGTCGGCTGGCGCACGGTGGTGAGCGGCGGCCAGAGCTGGCTGGCCAGCGCCGTGTCGTCGAAGCCGGCCACCGACAGGTCGCGCGGCAGCGACAGTCCGCGTCGGTGAGCGACGGTCAGCACGCCGGCGGCCATGTCGTCGTTGCTGGCGAAGATCGCGGTGGGCGGGCTTGGCAGGTCCAGCAACCGCTCGGCCGCCGCCTCGCCGGACGAGAAGTCGAACAGGCCAGGGCGCACATATTTGGGCTCGAAGGCGATGCCGGCCCGGTCGAGCGCGCGGCGATACCCATAGAGCCGCAGGTCGCTGGCCGCGTGGTTCGAATGGCCGATGATGAAGCCGATCCGCCGGTGGCCCAGCGCGATCAGGTGGCTGGTCATCTCGTCGGCCGCCTGGGCGTCGTCCATGGACACTGAAGAGGACCGGCCGTGCTCGGTCCCGGGCGAGATGCGGACATAGGGGATGTCGCGCCGCTCCAGTTCGTCCAGGGCGCTGGCCGCGTCGGTCACCGGCGAGGACAGGATCACCCCGTCGACCTGGGTCTGGTCGATCAGCCCGCCGACCTCCTCGGCCAGGGTGGGCGAGGCCGCGTCGCAGGGCTGGGCCAGCAGACGCACGCCCTCCTCGAGGCAGCGGTTCCAGACGCCGGTCTGGATCTGGTGGATGTAGTGCGGGCTGTGGTTGTCGTAGATCAGCGCGATCTGGAAGCTGCGCCGTCCGGCCAAGGTGCGGGCCGCGTGGCTGGGGCGGAAGTTGAGCTGCGCCACCGCCGCCTCGACCCGGATGCGGGTGTCTTCGGAGACATAGCGCTCCTTGTTCAGCACCCGCGAGACGGTCTTGGTCGACACCCCGGCCATCGCCGAGACGTCCTTGATGGTGGGTCGCATCCGCGCCTGCCTTGCGCCGCCTTCCGGCGGCTGGTCTGGCTCCCACCTGTCCAAAACTGACCCGCAAGGTCAAGCCGGGTCGGACAGATCGGACAGGGCGCGGTGCGTCGGCCCCGCTCCGGCGCCACCGTCCACGCCGTCTTATCGCAGCCCGGCGAAATCGGCCGTCAGCTCCGCATGGAACTGTCCCCGCGGCGGGCCCGCTGGTTGAGCATGCTGGCCGTATGTCGCGCGTCGTCCTCGGAAAGGCCCACCTGCGGCTTGGAGGCGATGAGCGCGGGCTCGCCACTCCAGACTTCGTAGACGGTCCATCCCTTGCTGTCGGCGCGGACCTGGTAGCGGTCGACCTGTCTTTCGTCTGGCATGCAGGCAAGGTGCGGATCGTCGTCGGCGTGTCCAGCGTCATTTGATCGGCGGGCCGAAGGTCGCCGCGGCCGACGTCTACGCGCGAAGCGGTTCAAGCCGCGATCTGCGTGAAGCGCCGACCTATTTGAGCTGGCTGTCCTTGCTTCCGCGCCGGTTGATCGTCGAGTGCGCGACACGAAGATCGCGTCCCGACTGACAGGCGATGCAGGTCGTCACGCCCGGCAGCGCCTTACGGCGGGCCGCCGGGATCTCCTCGCCGCATTCGACGCACTCAAGCGTGCCTTCGCCCTGCGGAAGTCGCGCGCGGGCGCTATGGACGCCATCGCTGATGGTGTCGTGGATCTGATCGAGAACGGCGCCCTCATGCGCCCAGCCGGTGGCCATCGCTGCGGATTTTCCCTCTGTTTTACCCCTTCCAGATAGGGAGGCTCCACGCCGCCCAAGCGGCGCCACAGGGCGCCGGCGGCTTTCCGCCTGGGTCTGACGGCGTGGCGGCCCCGGAGGGACTCGAACCCCCGACCTTGGCTTTAGGAAAGCCCTGCTCTATCCGGCTGAGCTACGGAGCCGCGTGGGGGCGACCGATGCCACGCGCCGCGCCGGGCGCCAAGCCCGCGGCGCCTCCCGGCTGTGCAACCGGCTGTCACAATTCCCCCGAGAGGGGAGGGCGGTTGCGGGCGCGCGATGGTTAAGGCAGAGCCTGTTCCCGTCTCGGGGGAATTCCGTATGTCCAAAGCGTCCCTGCCGCGCCGCGCGGCGCTCCTGTCCGTCGTCGCGCTCGTGGCGGCCGTCTCGGCGACCGGCGCCCTGGCCGCGCCCAGCGCCGCCGCGGGCCTGCAGGCCATGCGCGACTACGACCTGATCGTGCTGGGGAACATGACCGCGAACGGCGACGTCGAGGGCCGCTCGCTGATCACCGGCAACCTGTCAGGCTCGGGCACCTTCTTCAATTCGCCGCACGGCCAGACGACCGCGACCCTGCCGGGCCTGGTCGTCGGCGGCAACATCACCAGCGGCGAGAATCTGAACAACGGCTCCGGCGCCTGGGTGGGCGGCTCCATCGGCGGGATGCTCAACCTGAACGGCGGCGGCAATGTGCTCTACAACGGCACGACCGTCTTCCAGAACAACGCCGGCGCCTTCACCGACACCAACGGGACCGCGCTGAACGGCCTGCCGATGAGCCTGGCGGACTATGCGGCCTCGCTGACCCTGCTTTCCAGCCAGCTCGCGGCCGATCCCACCACCCAGTCGGGGCCGACCAGCCTGGTCAGTAACAACCTGAACATCACCGCCATCGGCGGCGCCTCCGGCCTGGGCGTCATCGACCTCAACGGCGCCCTGCTGGCCAGCGGCAACCAGATCAACGTCGACTCTGGCGGCTACAGCGTGCTGGTGGTCAACGTTTCGGGGACCAGCGACAGCATCGGCCTCAACCCCGGTCTGTTCTCCGCGAACGAGCAGACGACGGTGATCTTCAACTTCTACCAGGCCACCTCGCTCACGGTGTCGCGCGAGTTCCACGGCTCGATCCTGGCGCCCCTGGCGACGGTGACCAACACCTCGCCCATCGACGGGACCCTGGTGGCCGCGGCCTTCAACCAGGGCGGCGAGGTGCACATGAACAACTTCGCCGGCGTGATCCCCGAGCCGGCGGGCTGGGCCCTGATGATCCTGGGCTTCGGGGGCGCGGGCGGTCTCTTGCGCCGCCGCCGGGCGTCCGCGGCCGCCTGATCCACAGATTGCCCTGAGGGCGCCTGCGCCCTAGCCTGAGGGACACGCGGCGGGGACGAGTCAGGCGCATGGGATTGCTGAAGGTTTTGCGCCCGCTCTGGGTGCAGGTTCTGGTGGGCGTGGCCCTGGGCCTGCTGGTCGGCGCGCTGTGGCCGACCTTCGGCGCCGCGCTGAAGCCGCTGGGCGACGCCTTCGTCAAGCTGATCAAGATGGCGGTGGCGCCGGTGATCTTCTGCACCGTGGCGGGCGGCATCGCGCGCATGGGCGACATGAAGGCGTTCGGCCGCCTGGGTCTCAGAACCCTGGTCTATTTCGAGGTGATCTCCACCTTCGCCCTGGCCATCGGCCTGATCGTCGGCGAGGTGCTGCACCCGGGCGCGGGCTTCAACATCAACCCCGCGACCCTCGACCCGAAGATCGCCGCCGGCTATGCGGCCAAGGCGGCCCACGGCCAGAGCCTGGTCGACTATCTGATGAACCTGATCCCCGACAGCTTCGTCGGCGCCTTCGCCGGCGGCGACCTGCTGCAGGTGCTGGTGGTGGCAATCCTGGCGGGCTTCGCCTGCACCCAGATGGGAAGCTTCGGCGACCGGGCGGCGGCGGCCTTCGACAGCATCGCCGAGCTGTTCTTCGGCATCATCGGGGTGGTCGTGCGCCTGGCGCCGATCGCCGCCTTCGGCGCCATGGCCTTCACGGTGGGCAAGTTTGGCGTCGCCTCCCTGGTCCAGCTGGGCGCCCTGGTCGGGACCTTCTACCTGACCAGCCTGCTGTTCGTGCTGATCGTCCTGGGCGCGGTGGCGGCCTGGAGCGGCTTCTCGATCCTGAAGTTCCTGGCCTACATCCGCGACGAGCTGCTGATCGTCCTGGGCGCCTCGTCGTCCGAGGCGGCCCTGCCGCTGATTATGGCCAAGCTGCAGCGGCTGGGGGCCGGCAAGGGCACCGTCGGCCTGGTGGTGCCCACCGGCTATTCGTTCAACCTCGACGGCACCAACATCTATATGACGCTGGCCACCCTGTTCCTGGCCCAGGCGACCAACACCCCGCTCAGCCTCGGGCAAGAGGCGAGCCTCCTGGGCGTCGCCATGCTGACGTCCAAGGGCGCCAGCGGGGTCTCCGGCGCGGGCTTCATCACGCTCGCCGCCACCCTGGCGGTGATCCCGGACCTGCCGATCTCGGCCCTGGCCCTGCTCGTCGGCGTCGACCGGTTCATGAGCGCATGCCGCGCGCTCACCAACTTCGTCGGCAATGGCGTGGGGACGCTGGTCATCGCGCGCTGGGAGGGCGACCTCGACCGTGCGAAACTCAAGGCCGAGCTGGACCGCGGGCCGGTCGCCAATTCCGAGGTCCTGTTGGAAGAGCCGCTGCCCGACTAGGTCGCCAGCCGCGGCCGCAGGGCTTCGACGACACTTCCCCAATCGCCGGTCGCAGGCTGGCGGATCGTCCGCATCGCGGCGTACCAGTCGCTGCGGTCGTCGGCCCAGTGGCTGTGCCAGTCGATCGCGGGCCGAGCCATCAGCACGATCACAGGCTTGCCCAGCGCGCCCGCCAGGTGGGCGACCGAGGTATCGACCGTCACCACCCGCGACAGGCCCGCGATCAGGTCGGCCGTGTCGGCGAAGTCGGCCGCGCCGCTGGCCTCCGGCGCCAGGTCCGTGAAATCCGCCAGGCCGCGGATCGCCTGGGCTGCGTCCGGCGGCGGCAGGCGGTGCGGGTTGTTGCCGGTCAGCGTCCCGCCGTCGAGCATCAGGCCGATCCCTGCTTCCGGCCGCGCCGGGCGCGAGAGATAGGGCGCGGGCGCGTCGGCGGGCGTCAGCCCCAGCCAGTGCGGGATCGAGCCCAGATAGGTCCAGACGTCCGCGGGCGCCTGGTCCCAGGCCGAAGGCCGCGCCGTCCGCACCGGGAGCTGCGCGAACAGCCGCATCAGCGACTGCGCCGGGACCAAGGTCGTCTCCGAGGCGTCCAGCCTGGCCAGGAACCGGGCGAACAGGATCTGGTCGCCCTGGCCCTGCTCGCCGACCACCAGCAGGCGCTTGCCCTTCAGCGGCTCGCCCCGCCATTCGGGCAGCGGTGGCGCGGGCGGCATGGGCGTCACCAGCCGACGCGCCTCATAGTGCGCCCAGCCGTCGGCCCAGCGGCCCATCTGCAACAGGGCCATGCCCAGGCCGTGGCGGCTGGACGGCCGGTCCGGCTTGATCTCCAGGGCGGCGCGGAAGCTGGCCTCGGCCTCCTCCAGCCGGCCGGTCGACCTCAGGATGGCGCCCAGGTTGTGCCAGGCGGCGCTGTAGCGGCCGGCCGACAGCACCTCGCGATAGGCGGCCTCGGCCTCGTCCAAACGGCCGGCGGTCTGCAGCGCCAGGGCCTGCTGGAATCGCGCTTCCATGCCGCCACTAAGGATCACGGCCGCGCCAGCCGCCCAAACGAAAACGCCCGGCATTCCTGCCGGGCGCTTCGAAGTTCCTCCCCTCAGGGGAAGGTGGCCTGAAAGGCCGGAGGGGGTTTCAGCCACAGATGCGGGTTCGAACCCCCTCAGTCAGCTTCGCTGACAGCTCCCCCAGAGGGGGACCGCCCTAGGCGGCGACCGCCTTCACCAGCGACTTGTTGAGGATGCCGATGGCCGCGTCGCGGTCGATGCGCTCGATGGCGGCGACTTCGCGGGCCATGCGGTCCAGCGCGCTCTCATAGAGCTGACGCTCCGAGTACGACTGCTCCGGCTGGTTTTCGGCGCGGTGCAGGTCGCGCACCACCTCGGCGATGGAGATCAGGTCGCCGGAGTTGATCTTGGCCTCGTATTCCTGGGCGCGGCGCGACCACATGGTGCGCTTCACCCGGGCGCGGCCCTTCAGCGTCGTCAGGGCCTGGGAGACCACGGTGGCCTCGGCCAGCGGGCGCAGCCCCGCGGTCTTCGCCTTCGCGATCGGCACGCGCAGCGTCATCTTCTCGTGATCAAAGGTGATCACATAGAGTTCGAGCTTCAGACCAGCGACTTCCTGGGCCTCGATCCCTTGTACGTTGCCCACCCCGTGCGCGGGATAGACGACGTGATCCCCGACCTGGAAATCGTGACCGTTCTTGCTCATGGAAAACCCTCTCATAAATTCCGGGTCCGGACGGATCGCGGACCATCGGCTCGCCCCGTCCAACGACAAAACCATCCTCTCCGCGAAAGCATCGCGGTCGGACGGTGGTGCGGACGGAAATAGCCCTCTTAAGACACCCTTCGCCTTTCGCCGGAGCCGTTCACTTTCGGATCTGCGCCGGATTGGCGTTTTGTTCGGACGACGGGCCGGGCGGAGAGCCTGATCGCCACGTCACTGATTACCCTATCATAAAATTAAGCCGAATGAAAGGCTTGCCCCCGCGCGCTCACGGCCGCGGTCGGCGCAGTCATCGCGGAGCTCAGGAGCCGCGGCCGGGCTTTTCGGAGAAATACTTCTCGAACTTGCCGGTCTCGCGCTCGAAGGTTTCGGCGTCCGCGGGCGGCTCGCCCTTAACCGTGATGTTCGGCCAGACCTTGGCGTATTCTGAGTTGATGCGCAGCCACTTGCCGTCGGCGTCGTCCTCGGTGTCGGGCTTGATCGCGTCCACCGGGCACTCCGGCTCGCAGACCCCGCAGTCGATGCATTCGTCGGGGTTGATCGCCAGGAAGTTCTCGCCCTCGTAGAAGCAGTCGACCGGACACACCTCCACGCAATCCATGAACTTACATTTGATGCACGGATCCATCACGATGTAGGTCATGGCGTCGGCGGAACTCCGGTAACGAGCGGGGCTTACCTGAGAGGAAGGCGCGGGTTTTTCAAGGCGCGAGACAGCGTTGTCAATGCCGCGGCGCCCCAGGAATTCTGCAAGCCCCCCGATCTGCAGCAGCGGAGCCGCCTAGCTGAACACCTCGGCGATCGGCGATGACTTGCGCCGTCCAGGCGGCGGACCGTAGGCGTTATCGCCCGCCGTGCCGGGCCACGCGCCCAAGCCCAACAGGATTGCCAGCAGGATCACCAGCGCCGCGAGACCATAGGCGGCCGGCGGCAGGAAGCCCTTCGCCGCGTATAGCAGGACGGTCGAGGCCACATTGATCAGCGGCGCGATCCAGCCCGAGACGCCGATATCGTGCAGCCGGCGGATCATGAACAGCAGGAAGGCGATGCCGAACGCGAACTGGGCGACGGCGCCCCAGCCGCTGCCGACGATCGCGGCGATCACCGAGCCGACGATCACCAAAGGCACGCCGAGCAGCCAGAATTCCTTTCGGCCGCCGCGCCCATCGAGCCATTTGCGCTTCGGCCCATCAGCCAGCTTCTGGATCTGATCGCTCATGCGTCCGCCCCCCAGCTTCGCAACAGCCGGAAGTTTGGCTCAGCTTTCCGTCAACGTCGAGTAGAGTGTCCGCGCTTCCGCCGGCGGGCCGCGTCGTTCACCGAGCGCCTCGACCCGGATCGCCGTCAGTCGTCCGCCCAGGGCGAAGACCAGGGCGTCGCCGACCTTCACGGTGCGCGAGGCCTTGTCGAGCCGGGTCTCCTGACCGGTGCGGGTCAGGCGCACGCGCCCCTCTTCCACTACCTTGGCGGCGAGCGTCCGGGTCTTGCAGAACCGCGCGCGCCACAGCCAGACGTCGATGCGGCAGGCGTCGTCCCCACTCATGCGCGGCGCTGATCGGTGGCGGCGACGCGCCGTTTCCGCCGGCGCCGCGGCGGGGCCGGCGCGTCCTTGAGGGCGGCGAGCGCCGCGAAGGGCGAGTTGGGCGCGACAGCCGGCTTCTTCTCCACCGCGAAGTCGCGTTCGAAGCGGCGGCGCCAGGCGGTGGGCTCGTTTGCGCGGCGCACGGCGGCGTAGCCCAGGCCCTTGAGGATCGCGGCCGCCTCGTCCTCGCGCCATCCCAACTCTTCCCGGGCCTGGTCGGAGAGCACGTTTCCGCCATGCGCCTTCACGCCGGCGCGCAGCAGTTCGTCCAGCCGCTCCAGTTGCTCCACCGGGACCGCCAGGCCGCGCACGGCGCGCAGGCCGAAGGCCGACAGCGCCCGCGCCGAGGGCGTCTGGGCGGGCAGGCGCGACAGCTTGTCGGCCGGCGGCCGCCAGCCCGGCAGGTCGCGCCCGCTCAACGCCTGGGTCAGCATCCGAGCCTCGGGCCTCAGGAGGCTCGGCAGGAAGATCGAGAAGGCCCCCAGCCGCACGCCCAGGCCGCGCAGGGCGCGACGTTCCACCTGGCTGAGCGAGCGGACCTCGGCGCGCACCAGGGCGCGGTCGACGATGCCAGCGGCCTCGATCAGCCGGAAGGCCAGGCCTCGCGCCAGGCCCTTGATCCGCCCGTCGGCCACGGCCGTCTCCAGGCCCTTCAGGCTGGCCAGCCGCCGCGCCGCCTCGGTCGCCACGAAGGCCTCCAGCCGCTGCGTCGCGCGCTGCCGCGCCGCCTCGTGGCCGAGATCGCCCAACAGGCGCACGCGCGGCTTGAAAGGCTCGCCGCCCGCGATCACGCCCGCCGCCTCGCCATGCCACAGCACCACCCCGTCCGGCGCGAGCGCGAAGGCCGTGTCCGGTTCGGCCGCCAGCTTGCCCAAGCGCCGCGCGATCTCCGGCCCCACCGCATGGGTGGCCGCGGCCCGGAGCGCCTTCTCCTCCAGCACCGAGGCGCCTTGCGCCGCCTCGAACCGCACGCCGGAGAGCTTGCCCACGAAATGGCCCTCGACGGTCACCGCCCCGTCCTCGGCCACGCCCGCCAGCATGTCCTCGCGGACCCGCAGGCCGCGCATCAGGGCGCTGGTCCGCCGGTCCACGAACCGGGCCATCAGCTTCTCGTGCAGGGTGTCGGAAAGCCGGTCCTCCAGCTTGCGCATCTGGCCCTGCCATCCGGCCGGGTCCGCCAGCCAGTCGGGCCGGTTGGCCACATAGGCCAGGGTCCGCACGCTGGAGAGCCGCGCGGCCAGGGTGTCGATCTCCCCGTCGGTGCGGTCCAGGTGCTTGTACTGGCCGGCGATCCAGTCCTCGGGGATGCGTCCGGCGCGGGACGTCAGGTGCAGGAAGAAATCCTTGGCCAGGCTGACATGCTCCTCCAGCGCCACCTTGCGGAAGTCCGGCGTCTGGCTGCACTCCCACAGGATTTCGAGCGCGGCCTTTCCCTTGGCCCGGTCCTCGACGTCGGAGTCCTGGGCCAGGCGGCGGAGGGTGGTCTCGTCCAGCGCCTCGGCGCTGAGCTTCAGCCCTTCGCGGTCCGGAAGTTGGGCCAGCGAGCGCATCAGGTTCGGCAGGGTCCCGAAGTCGAGCTTCGGGTTGCGCCACTCGGCGCCGGCGACCGGCTCGAAGCGATGCTCCTGCACCGCCATCACCAGGTCCTCGTCCATGTCCTCGGCCTCGCCGGTGACGCCGAAGGTGCCGTCCTTCTGGTAGCGCCCGGCGCGGCCGGCGATCTGGCCGATCTCCTGCGGATAGAGGAAGCGCGTGCGCTTGCCGTCGAACTTCCTGAGGCCCGCGAAGGCAACATGGTCGACGTCCATGTTCAGGCCCATGCCGATGGCGTCGGTGGCGACCAGGAAGTCGACCTCGCCGGACTGGTAGAGCGCCACCTGGGCGTTGCGGGTCCGGGGCGACAGGTTGCCCATCACCACGGCGGCCCCGCCACGCTGGCGGCGGATCAGCTCGGCGATGGCGTAGACCTGGTCGGCGCTGAAGGCGACCACGGCGCTGCGCCGCGGCAGGCGGGTCAGCTTCTTGGGTCCCGCGTAGGTCAGGCTGGAGAACCGCTCGCGGGTGATGATCTCGGCGTGCGGCAGCAGGCGGCGCACCAAGGGCGCCATGGTCCCCGCGCCCAGCAGCATGGTCTCGCAGGTTCCGCGCGCATGCAGCAGGCGGTGGGTGAAGACGTGGCCGCGTTCCGGGTCGGCGCAGAGCTGGATCTCGTCCACCGCCATGAACTCGACCTCGCGGCTGAGCGGCATCGCCTCGACGGTGCAGACGAAATAGTGCGGCCGGGGCGGGACGATCTTCTCCTCGCCGGTGATCAGGGCCACGGCGCGGGCGCCGCGCAGCTTGACGATGCGGTCGTAGATTTCGCGGGCCAGCAGGCGCAGCGGCAGGCCGATCATGCCCGAGGCGTGGCCCAGCATCCGCTCGACCGCGAGGTGCGTCTTGCCCGTATTGGTCGGGCCCAGCACGGCCGCCAGTCTTGGCGGAGCTTTCCCGGTCGGCCGGTCGCTCATGATCTGAATTTGGGGTTCGCGAGAGAGTCGGACAAGCGCCCGTGAGGCCGCGCGGCTAGCCGCCGCGGACCTGCCTGGGATCCAGGCGGAAGGCCAGCGGCAGCAGCTCTTCGATCGTGCGGCGCTCCGGCGTCCCGTCGCCGGCCAGGCTCACCACCTCGCAGCCCGGCGCGGCGAGCTCGAAGATCTTCTGGCGGCAGCCGCCGCAGGGCCACACATGCCCGGGCAGGGACGAGGCCACGAAGACGCGGACGATCTTCGTCGGGCCCGCCGTCACCGCCGCCCCAATGGCGCTGGCCTCGGCGCACCAGCCCTGCGGATAGGCGGCGTTCTCGACGTTCACGCCCTCATGTACGCGGCCGTCGGCGCTTTCCACGGCGCAGGCCACCTGCACGCCGGAATAGGGCGCATGGGCGCGGGGCAGCAGGGCGCGCAGGTCCGCGGCGATGGTCTTGGCGTCGGTCATGGCGGGGAATGTCCCTGGAAACGCAAGGGACGAAGACATTTAGGCGCGCGGCGCGATCCCGTCCATCTCCGCAAGCAGGGCCAGCAGCTCCACCACCGCGAGCGCGGAATTGTCGGCCGCCAGCCGCGCCATCTGCGGATAGGTGAGATGGCTCTCCTCGCCCGCCAGGTCGGAGAGCGTGCGGATCACATAGAGCGGCGCGCCCCAGGCGGCGGCCACCTGGGCCACGGCGCCGGATTCCATATCGATGGCCTGCGCCCCGAACCGCGCGAACAGGCCGGCCCGGGTCTCGGCGCAGTTCAGGAAGTAGTCGGCGGTGATCACCCCACCGAGGCCCACGGGATGCTCGGCGCGCGGCGCGATGCGCTCGGCCAGCCGCTCCAGCGTGGCCCGGACCTCCGCCGCCACCGGCTCCGGCCGCTCCAGCGCCGGCGCGCCCAGCGGGATCACGCCCGAGGCGGTGGAGGTGAGCCGCCCGGCGGCCATGACGCCGTAGTCGTGGATCGCCAGCCGGTCGGCCAGCAGCAGCGCGCCCACCGGCAGGCCGGGGTCCAGCCCGCCGGCCACGCCGCAGAAGATCAGCCGCGTCGCGCCCAGAGCGCCCAACAGCAGCGTCGCCGCCGCCGCGGCGTTCACCTTGCCGATGCCCGCCTGCGCCAGGACCAGGTTTTCGCCGCGATACCGGCCGCGCCAGACCCGCGTCGGCCCGTGGCGTTGCGCCCGCGGCTCGAGCTCGAGCCGGGCCTGAAGCGCCGCCAGTTCCTCCGCCGTGGCGCACAGGATGCCGATCATCTCGCGCAACTAGCGGCTTCTCCTTGGGCCTCCAACAGGGTTCTATGGGCGCGGTGGGAATTCGGGGGACGGGCTATGCGTCGAGCCGCTCTGGTCATCTTGCTGCTGCTGACGGCCGTGGGTTGCCAGCTCGCCAAGCCCGATCCGGCGGCGGAGACCACCGCGCGCGCCATCTACGACGACCTGCGGCATGGCCAGAACGAGTCCCTGCTGGGCCGCCTGCCGCCGCGGCTGCAGAACGCGCCCGCGCTCTCCGAAATCCTGCGTCTGCGCGCCATGATCCCGCCCGGCGAGCCGACGGCCTCCAAGGTGGTGGGCGCCGACGCCGCCGAGATCAAGGGCAAGGGCGCCACCCAGGCGGTGGCCATCCAGTACGACTACCCCGGCCGCACGGCCCTGCTGCAGGTGACCCTGTCGCGCCTGGCCGGGGCCCATGACTGGCAGGTCTCCGGCGTCCAGGTCCGCTCGGCGACCAACCAGCAGCTCGCCGCCAACGACTTCACCCTGGCCGGCAAGCCGCCCATGCAGCTGGTCTTCCTGGCTTACGCCGCCCTGGTCCCGGTGCTGATGCTGATCTCGGTGATCAAGGTCGCGGCGACGCCGGGCCTGCGCAACAAATGGGTCTTCGTGGTGCTGTCCTTCGTGGGGGTCTGCAGCCTGAGGATGAACTGGACCAGCGGCCTCCTGCTGGTCGACTGGTACTCGGTGCAGGTGGTGGGCTCGGGCCTCACCCGCGGGGCCTCGCGCTTCGATCCGTGGGTGATGGCCGCAACGATACCGCTGGGCGCGCTTCTGATCCTCGGCGGGCTGGTGGCCAACCCGCGCCTCGCCCGCAGGGCCGCCCAGGGCGCCAGCAAGAGCTGACGCCGAACGTGGTTGATGGGCTTCAGGGAACGCGGGCGAAACGAATCATGACCGAATCAGCGACCTTGGCCGATTCGGGATTTGTTCACCGCAACATATTGTATAGCAAAGCTTCCCAGCCACAAGACGGTTAAGCTTGTCGCGGGCACCGGCTACTCTCGTACGTCGTTGAAAGCGCTTTTGACGCGGGTGCTGACCGCCACTGCGATAATGGTGGTCAGCAACAGGCCCGATATGGAAAAGAACGGCTTCCAGCTTGTCGTCAGGGCCCGGGGCCAATGCCCACAGCTGTTCGGCGGTTTCGGCTTCACCACCTTCCAGGCCTTATAGTCGTCCAGCGTGAGGAACGGCACGACGACGCTCGCGCCGTACCAAAGGGAGATGAACTGCGGTTCGTCCGGCGCCGAGGTAGTGGGGGCGCTGGCCCCGGCGTTACGATCCGGGGATGCGCCCTTCGGGTCGGCGGCGGGCTTCTTCTGCAGGTCGGCTTGCTCGTGCCCAGGCTCGCTCTGATACACGAGGGCGCCGCAGGTGTGCGCCGCCCGCGCGGTCATCGAGGCGAACAGCACCACGAAGGCCATGACCACCACCGTCTTGGCGACGTCGAAACCGTAGTTCGCCAGCTTCTCAACGCCGACCAGGCCCAGCTTGGCGAGGAAGTGGTGCCGCCAGGATAGCATCTCTGTGCGGCGGCGTAGGCGTTCGGCCTCGACAAGATTGGCCGAGATCGCGCGGCCCTCCTCGCGCAACGCCGTCGCGGCGCGAACATAGGGATCGACCGACCAGTAGATATGGCCCGGCCTGCGGTAGCGGTTCACGTCGTACACTTGCCTGGCGAGGTAGGGTATCGCCATCGGCTCAGATCGTCGCGAAGTCGGTGGAAGTTCCGACAGGGCCCACTGGAAGGCCAGCAGGACGGCCAGGCCGACCGCCACGGTTTCATTTCAACTGCCGCCCTTGGCGAGGATCGTCCCGATGCCGCGCAACGTCCCTGGAAGGGAAGTCGATGGCGAAAGGAACGGCGTCGCGATCAACAGGATCAGCAGCGCCACCAGGACCAGCCTGGCCGGCTGCTCGATAGGCAATTTGAAATCGGCCTCGATCTTGTCGGCGTGCCGAAGCCTCCGGCGCACCAGGCGGGGCCCGAAAGGGAAGGGATGCGGCGCCAGCGGGCCAAACGGATGCGAGCGTGCGTAGTCGAAGCCCTCCAAGCTCAGGCCGCCCTGGCTGGGCCACGCGGGCGGCGGGTGGCAGAAGGCCTCGGCGCGCGCGTTTCTCAGGTCGATGTAGCGCGGCTTCTCTCCAAGCGGGCCCGGGTCGATCTCTTGATCCCGTGTCGCTTCCTGATCGAGCGAGCCGCGGGTCTCCTTCAATCTCAGCCGCGCTTCCCAGCGTTTGGTCTCTTCGGCGAAGTTCGATTCCTCAAAGCCTTCGAAATCTGATCTGAAGAGGTCGTCGTGATCGCGCTGCGAACTTCCGGACTGCGGGTAGATGTCCAGGCGACCTTCAATGCGAACGAACTCCGCCTTGATATTTGGCCCCTTGGCCGGCGAGAACACCAGGATCGCATCGCCGCCGATCTGACTGTTGCGCAGGGTTAGGGATCCGCTGACCGCCTGCGCGCGGCGTTCGCACCTCAACAGGCTCTTTCGGACAGCGTCGTCCTTATCAAAGGCGCGCTTTGCGCGGACGAAAGCGGCCCTCCTTGCAGCGACGATGAGCTTACGCGCCTTCCGGTATTGCAACGACCGGCGGAATTGGCGGGGCGGCCAGAGGATCAGGGGATGGGCGCGCGGGGGATTGGGGGGTGACGGACGACGATCGGCTGCGGCCTCGGCCTTGCTGATCTTGTCGGAGAAGACCAGGCTGCCGCTGAGTTTCGCGTTCTCGAAATCGAGGCCGAAGAGCCTGCGGGATTCGCGAAGGTCCAGGTCGCCCTCGATCTCCGAATTCGGCAGCCGAAGGGACGTTGGGGTTCGCCCCCTAAAGTCCGGGTCAAGTCCCTGTTGAGCCTCTGCCTCCAGCCGCGCGCGCCAGTCCATGGCTATCTTGGCGGCTTCGCGTTCCCAGTCTCCGTGATCCCCCGCTTTCAACCGGTCAGGGTCCGGCTCCTTGTCGAGAACCCCGTCCTTCCAGGCGTCGTCGTAAGTCTGTTTCGGAGGAGAGATGAATTCGGCCTGGACCACGATCAGGTCGCCTCGAATACGGACGCCGTCAGCCGCGATCACCCCGTCGATTCGGGTCGGACGCCGTTCGGGCGAGCGGTCGCTCGTCCCCTGCTGGCCTGTTCCCTTTGCGATCGTCGACGGAGGTTCAGCCTTTTGGGCGTCGGCCTCCGAGTGACTGCTCAGGACGACGCTGCCGCCAAAGGTGGCCTCCCGCAGGTCGAGGGCGAAGTCGTCGTCCTTTTGCGAGTCGTGCCGTCGGGCGTCGCCTCGCGTTTCAATTCTGAGGCGATGGTAGCGCCCGAGTTGGTCGTGGATCTCGGGCGCGCCTTCCTTGGCGATCCATCTGAAGGTGTCCAGCACGCGCCCGATCGCCGCAACGGACCGGAGCCTCGAGCCTTCCAGATGCAGTCCCGCACCGACGCGGGCGTACTTCAGGCGGATACGGCCCATGGTCTTCATGTTGCGGCCGAAGATGTTGCCCTGCACGGTCAGGCTGTCCGCGCGGATCGCCGAGGTGCGGGCCCGCATGGAATCGCTGAGAAGCTGTCGCAGGGCCGGCTGGAAGCCGGCCTGTCCGCCATTTCCCGGGTCTGTCCGTTCGAAGTCTTCCCTTCCGATGGTCTCTGCCTTGCGACGCCGCCGGCAGTCGATCCCGTCGCCATCGGGGTGAAGGTGCTCCACGAGCCTGGTGTTATCGTCGATCAGTTCCTTGATCGCACAGAGTGCTTCGTCGGTATCGAGTCCTATGTGCCCCGGGAGGCGCTCGCCCTCATTCCAATCTTCAAGCAGAGGCTTCAGCACCTCGCATCCGAGCCGCTCAAGGATCGCGACGGGGCAGCGGATCAGGGTGCGGTTCAGGAAAAGAGAGCGGTCGATGACCGCGCCACGCAGGTTCAAGCCACCCCAGATGCGCGCCCGGTTCAGGTAGACGTCATTTTCGAAGTGGGCCTGGCCGAGGTTGAGCATGCCGCGCTCGGCGGCGAAGGCTTCGTCGCGGGGCGGCGTGCCTCGCGGCTGCATGACGCTGTCGGTGGCGTCGAAGACGCCGCCCACCCGGGCGCCGCCGAAGTTCGCCGGCGACAGCATGGTGGTCCTGCGAAGTCGGATGTTCCCACGCGCGTAGAGCGACGCGGCGTCGAGGCCGGCGACGGCCGATCCCGACAGGTCCAGGGTCTGGAGCTCGCAGTGGTTGGCCACGACCGGGCTCTCGATCACGCAACCTATGAAGCGCAGGGAAAAGGGGATGTGCAGGTTGGCGAGCCGCAGGCTCGGGGCTCCGCCATCGATATCCCTGATCAGGCAGCCAACGATTTGCAGCCCGGAACGCAAAGCCGTCCGCAGCCGCGCGGCGCCCGAGGTTTCGGGATCGCCGGGATGCGGCGGTCGTCGTCCGCCGAACGGCCCGGTTAGATCGAGGTAGGCGACTGCCTCGCCGATGACGGCCAGCAGGTCGGCCGTGTCGATTTCCGGGAAGAGGCTCCTGGGCTTTTCGCCGTCCGCCATCGCCAGCCCGATCCCATCGCAATTGGTGCCGGCGAGCGCAGCGCGTGCGGCTAGGCTGAGGGTCTCGAAGTCATGCAGGCAGAGCGGTGTCGGGTAGGTGAGTGGCTCCTCTGCCTGAAAAGCCGCCTGCTCGTAGGGGGCGATGATGCCGTCTCGGATTACGGATGGCCGCTGGAGAGGCGCTTTCCCGGATTGCGACTGCGCCGCTTGCGCTGTCGGAGAGGCCAGCACCCAGCTGCTCCCGTCGATCCTCTGGCCCTGACTCAAGGCTGTACGAAGCTCGGCCTGGCTCACTCGCCGCATGATGTCGCCCCCGCGAAGCTCCACTATGGCGGGTGGGTGTCGGCATGCGCAACCGTTCGCATCGGAACGGGCGCCGCGCCCTTCGAGGTCAGGCGCGGTTTCTCAGCCGCTCCGCCAGGGCGCGGTATTCCGCAGCTTGCTCCGCCCGGCCCAGGGTTTCGTAGAAGACCGCCAGGTTGTGGGCGGCCATGTAGCCGCCGCGACCGGCCACGGCGCCGTCCAGGTCCGGCCGTTCGCCGATCTCCAGGCAACGCTTCCAGGCCAGCTCCACCACCGGCAGGAAGTCGCTGAGCGCCCGGTCGGGCTCGCGGCTGGCCGCTTCCAGGTAGAGGTCGCCGATCACGAAGTAGAAGTCGGGCGACTCCAGGAAATTCGAGACCTCGGCGTCCGCCAGCGCCAGGGCGTCGGCGATCTGGTCGTTGGCCTTCAGCGCGATCAGGGCGCGCACCACCAGGGCGTGGCGGAACGGCGCGTCGGGCGCCGCCAGCCGATAGGCCTCGGCGAAGGCTTGCGAAGCCTCGACCGCCCGGCCGCGGGCCTGGTGCTCCTTGGCGAGTTGGAACCACAGGTAGGCGTCGTGCGGCCGCGCCTGCAGCTCGGCCTGCAGCAAGGCCTCGTTGCGCGCGCCCTTCCGCGCCAGGGCCTCCGACGTATAGCCGTCGTGGCCGAGGGTCAGGCCGAGGCGCCGGCGGGGCAGGGCGCTCTGCGGCTGCTCGTGGATGCGGCCCGCGTAGCGGACGCCGCGCGGCAGCACGCGGGCGATCCACGCCTGGCCCGCGCCCTCGACGCCCGGCTGGTCCATGCGGCTTTCGATCCTGAGTTCGCCCAAGAAGTCGCCGCCGCCGGCGGGGAGCGCGTCCGGCCCCAGCGCCTCGGCGCCCTCGGCGATCCATTCGTCGGCGTCGAGCACCAGGTTCCAGTCGGCGTCGGAGCGATCCAGCGCGGCGTTGCGGGCGGCGGCGAAGTCGTCCGTCCAGGCGAAGTCGAAGACCTCGGCGCCCTCGGCGGCGGCGATCTCGCGGGTGGCGTCGCGCGAGCCGGTGTCCAGCACGATCATCCGGTCCACGTGCGGACGCGCGCCGATCAGGGCGCGGGCGATGGCGCGCGCCTCGTCGCGGGCGATCATCACCAGCGCGAGCCGGGCAGGGGCCAACCGGGTCAAACCGCGCACTCTCCTTTTGACGCAAGATCGCCTGTATAAGGCCGCCTTACCTTGACGTGGAGGTGGGCCTTCCTCTATATCGCCCGCTCTCGCGCGGGGACCGCCCCGCGGCGATCCCGTTTCTGCGAAGGTTTCTTCACATGTCGCGTCGCTGCGAACTCACCGGTGTCGGCCCGATGGTCGGCCACAATGTGAGCCACTCGAACATCAAGACCAAGCGCCGCTTCCTGCCGGCGCTGGCCCCCGCCAGCCTGCAGTCCGAGGCCCTGGGCCAGACCTTCAAGCTGCGCGTCACCAACGCGGCGCTGCGCACCCTGGACTTCAAGGGCGGCCTCGACGCCTTCCTGATCAAGGCCAGCGACGAGGACCTCTCGCCGCGCGCGCTGAAGATCAAGCGCCAGGTGAAGGCGAAGCTCGCCGAACAGGCCGCCGCCTGATAAGCTGACGTTCGTGTCGTTCCGGGAAGGGGCCGCTGGAAACAGCGGCCCCTTTCTTCTTGCGCGTCTCGTCTTGCCCGTCAGGCGAGGACGGCCCGGCGACGGCGAAGGGCGGCCCCGACCACGCCGAAGCCCGCCAGCATCAGGGCCCAGGACGTCGGCTCCGGGGTCGGCGCGAAGGCCACGCCCTTGAAGGTGGAATCGGCCGGCGCCGCGGCCAGCTGCACGAAGCTCTCGCCCGCGCCGGTCGTCGAGGCCAGGCTGTCGGTGATCCCGTAGAGGAAGGTCGGGTCGGTGTCGCCGATCGTGTAGTTGGTGGCGAACAGCTCGACATTGCCGTCCACCAGCAGGCCGGTGAGGCTGAGCAGGCCCGTGGTGCCCGACGCGGCCGTGTCGGCCACCAGGTTGAGGCCCGCCGCCAGGGTGTACTCCAGGGTCCAGACGCCGGTCGTGGGGTTGCGCACCCACTTCTGCAGCCCGCCGTCGCCGATCGAGATCGTGCCGCTGGGCGCGTTGCTGGGGACCGTGGAGTCGTTCTTCGGATGGCCGCTGTCGGCCACGTAGAGCGTGTTGGCGTCGGCGAAGAAGAAGTCGTTGGGGCTGAGGTTGATTTGCTGGCCCGGCGCGTTGATCCCGTTGGTGGTGGCCGCGGTGATCGTGTACTTGCCCGTGCCGCCGGTGTTGCCGAAGCCGCTCAGCATGGTCGGGCCGGCGTTCAGGTCGGTGGTCGGCAGGCCGGTCCCTTCCGTGCCCACGTATGAGCGGGCGTTGTTCTTGCCGCCCTTCGAGTCGGTGGCGACGTAGAGCTGGCCGTTCACGATCCGCACCGCGCGGGTGTCCTGGGTGGTGTTAAGCGGCGAGGAGTTGCTGGACTGGGTGTCGTCGCCGGTGATCGGCGTCGCGGTCGTCGCGCCCTTGGTGGCGTAGAACACGCCTGCGGTCTGGTCCGAGCCCGTGCCCTGGCCGGAGATGTAGAACGAGGTCCCGTCCGCCGAGGCCACGCTGCGCGGGTTGTTCTGGTTGAAGACGTTGGTCAGCGCGGTGGTGGTGTCGACGCTGCCGTTGCTGCCGATCACCGCGATGACCCGCGGGACCAGGGTGTCGCTGGATTGCGCCAGGGCGCCCGGCTTGGTCGGGTCGTTGGAGCCGAAGCTGAGCGGGTTGGCGTTGAAGGTCGCCGCGTTCACCCCATAGCCCGCGATCACCAGCGACTTGCCGTCGCCGGTCAGCTGCAGCCCGCCCTCGGAGGACGAGCCGTATTCGCCGGAGATGGCGTGGTTGGCGCCCGAGGCGGTCTGCGGCAGCACCAGCGAGTTGACGTAGGTCGCGCTCGACGTGCCGTTGACGCTGAACTGGAACAGCGAGAGCGGCGCCGCCTGGTTGTCGGCGTAGGGGCCGCTCAGCGCCCCCTGCACGCCGGCGCCTTCGACGCTGACGACGAGGTTGCCAGGGATGAAGAAGTCCGCTGCGGAGGCCGATCCGGCCAGGGCGGTGGCGGCAAGCAGCAGCAGGACGGGCGCGATACGCTTCATGACAGGTTCCCCAGCGGAAATGGCGCTGCGAACCCCGGCCGCAGCGGAAAGCCGCGGGACGCTAGTCAGGGCGTGTGACACTTGCTTAACGATATGCGCGCGGGAGGCGAGTGACCGGCCCGCGCACGTTGCGGCGCCTAGTCCTTCAACACCTCGTCGAACAGCCGCACCAGCTCGGTCCAGTGCCGCTCGGCGCCGGCCGGGTCGTGCACCGGCATGTCGGTGGGCACCCAGCCGTGCTTCAGGCCCTTCCAGATCGAGACTTTGGCGTCGACGTGGGCGGCCTTCAGGGCCGCGTCCAGCCGCTCGCACTGGGCCTCGTCGAAGCTGCGGTCCTCGTCGGCGCCGGCCACCAGGACCTTGGCCTTCATCTGCGGCGCCAGCTTATGGACGCTGCCGTCCTCGTCTGTCGCGAGGTTGCCGCCGTGGAACGAGGCCGCCACCGCGATCCGGTCGGGAAAGGTGCCTGCGGCGCGCAGGGCGATGCCGCCGCCCATGCAGTAGCCGGTGACGCCGACGCGGTCGGCCTTGGCCTGCGGCTGCGTGGCCAGCCAGTCGAGATAGGCTCGGGTATCCGACATCTGACGCGACGCGTCGGTCGAGGCGCGCAGCTTCTGGAACAGCGCCACCTCCTCCGGATCGCCGCCACGGGCCTTGACGATGTCCAGCGGCCGATAGGGGCCCGCGCGCCAGAAGACGTCGGGCAGCAGGACGTAGTAGCCGGCCTCCGCCAACCGCTCGCCCATCTCGAACATCGCCGGCCGGATCGCCGGCGCGTCCATGTAGAGGATGACCGCGGGCCAGGGGCCGGCGCCGCCGTCCGGCGTGAAGACGAAGGCCCGGCCGTCGCCATCCGGCGTGGAGATCGTGACGTCGGTCTTCATGGCGGGGCCTTCCTGTCAGACGTCAAGCTACGGCGCGTCGCACTTCCTTGAAGGTCGAACGCCGCGGCGGGCCTGAGGGGCCCTGGGTGCTGGGCGGCGGCTCCAGCAGGTTGGCGTTGCGGCGCGTCATCTTGCGCGGCTCTTCCTCGAACAGTTCGGCCAGCTGGTCGGTGATGGCGCCAGCCAGCTGCTCCACGTCGACGATGGTGACGGCGCGGCGGTAGTAGCGGGTCACGTCGTGGCCGATGCCGATGGCGATCAGCTGTACGGGGCTCTTGCCCTCGATCTCGGCGATCACCTCGCGCAGGTGGCGTTCCAGGTAATGGCCGGAGTTCACCGACAGCGTCGAGTCGTCCACCGGCGCGCCGTCGGAGATCACCATCAGGATGCGCCGCGCCTCCGGCCGGCCGATCAGCCGATGGTGCGCCCACATCAGGGCCTCGCCGTCGATGTTCTCCTTCAGCAGGCCCTCGCGCATCATCAGGCCGAGGTTGCGCCGGGCGCGCCGCCAGGGCGCGTCGGCGGCCTTGTAGATGATGTGGCGCAGGTCGTTCAGCCGGCCGGGCTGCGGCGGCTTGCCGGCCTTCAGCCAGTCCTCGCGCGACGAGCCGCCCTTCCAGGCGCGGGTGGTGAAGCCCAGGATCTCGGTCTTCACCCCGCAGCGTTCCAGCGTCCGCGCCAGGATGTCGGCGCAGACCGCGGCCACCATGATCGGGCGGCCGCGCATGGAGCCGGAGTTGTCGATCAGGATCGAGACCACGGTGTCGCGGAACTCGGTGTCCTTCTCCTCCTTGAACGACAGCGGCGCGGTCGGGTCGACGATCACCCGCGTCAGGCGCGCCACGTCGAGGATGCCTTCCTCAAGGTCGAAGCTCCACGATCGGTTCTGCTGCGCCAGCAGCTTGCGTTGCAGCCGGTTGGCCAGGCGGCTGACCACGTTCGACAGGCTGGCCAGCTGCTGATCCAGATAGGCGCGCAGCCGCGTCAGCTCCTCGGCGTCGCACAGCTCCTCGGCGGACACCACCTCGTCGTGGGCGGTGGTGAAGACCTTGTAGGTGACCACCTTGCCTTCGCCCTTCAGGTCGGGGCGCGCCGGCTGCTCGCCTTCGCCCATCTCCGGCGGCTCGTCGGTGTCCTCGGCGTTGGGGTCTTCCTCCGCCTGCATCATCTGCGAGTCGGCGTCCTCGCTCTCGCGATGGGTCGCCTCGTTCTCGTCCATCGAGGCCTGCTGCGGCGACTGGCCCTCGCCGTCGCCCTCGTCGTTCTCGTCGCTGGCGTCGGGCTCGCCCTCCTCGCTGGAGCCGTCCTCCTCGTCCGCCTGGTCCGGCGCGTCCGAGAGGTCGTCGCCCATCTTCAGGTCGCGGATGATGGCCCGCGAGATCCGGGCGAACGCCTTCTGGTCGTCGACGGCCTCGCTCAGCTTGTCGAGGTCCTCGCCGGCCTTGGCCTCCACGTCGGCGCGGAACAGGTCGACCAGCGGCTTGGCCATCGCCGGCGGCGCCTCGCCGGTCAGCCGCTCGCGGACCATCAGGCTGACGATGTCGGCATAGGGCGGGTTGGCCAGCGCCTCCATCTGGTTGAAGGCGCGCTTGGCCCAGGCCTGCTCGTGCACCGCCTTCAGGTTCTCGCGCACGCCGCCCAGGGCGTTGGCGCCGATCGCCTCCAGCCGCGCCTGCTCGATGGCGTCATAGATCGGCTGGCCCAGCGCCGACGCGGGCCGGGTCTTGGCGTGGGCCGCCGGGTCGTGGTGGGCGATGCGCAGCGCCATCTGGTCGGCCAGGCCGCGGATGCGCGCGGCGTCGATCTCGGTCAGGTCGCGCGGCGGATGCGGCAGCACCGCGCGGTTGCCGGAAAGCTGCGGCCCCTCGCCCGAATAGACGATCTCCAGGTCCGGCGACTCGGCCAGCGAGCGCGTCGCGTTGACCAGCGCGCGCTTGAAGGGCTCCAGCGGACTTTCCGGGTTCTTGGCCATCGAGGTGTCTTAGATCAGGGCGCGCTCCCGGCGAAACAAGGAATTCGACCTCCACCGCTTTGCGCGGCGGTCGGGAACGCCGCGCGCCACAGCCGCGTTTGGCCCTCGAAGCTTCGCAGGCGCGGGGCTGAGAGGAGAGACTTCCATGCTGAGATGGGCCCTGATCTTCGCCGTCGTCGCGCTCATCGCCGGCGCCCTCGGCTTCGGCGGCATCGCCGGCGCCGCGGCCGACGTGGCCAAGATCCTGTTCTTCCTGTTCCTGGTCGGCTTCGTGATCTTCCTGGCGCTCGGCGTCTTCGCCGGACGCAAGATCACAGGCGGATAGCGGGGCGGCAGAGTCCTTCTCCCCTTGCGGGAGAAGGTGTCAGCGAAGCTGACGGATGAGGGGTCTCACGGCGCAGGCTGTGCGGCCCCTCTTCGCGTTCCGGATGCCTGGGACATCCCTCATCCGACCCCTACGGGGCCACCTTCTCCCGCAAGGGGAGAAGGAACTTACTTCGCCTTCGCCAGCCAGGCCTTCGCCTCCTGGCCCACCACGTCGACGATGTTCCCCATCTCCAGATTGGCGTCGATCAGGTGCAAGCCCCAGGCGGGGTTCACCTGGCCGTTCTGCACCACGTCGCCGCTGATGGTGTCGGTGCGCGGGTCGGACGGCACGGCGTTCACGTGCACTTCGAGGTAGCTGAACCCGTTCTTCTGCACGCACTCGGCGCTCAGCAGGCCGGGTACGGAGACGAAGGGCGTCGCCGGATTGGGCTTGCCGTTCACCCAGGTGGTCTGGGTCCCGGAATTGGTGATCTGCACCCCGTTCGACAGATAGGCATGCAGCTCCGCCTTGCCGCCGCCCAGCGCCGCGGGGTTGGCGCAGCCGGCGATCTGGCCGTCGCTCGGCGCCTTGCCGAACAGGCTGTTCGGCGGCGGCGGGATGGTGTCGCGGAAGCTGGCGTAGGCGATCACGCACTGCGTCTGGCTGGGCGCCTTGCAGAGCGGGATGTCCTTGAACAGGCCCGTGTCCTTGCCCTGGTCCACCGGCAGGCGGGTGCCCATTAGGATCGCCGAGACCAGCTTCTTCTCCACCGGCTTGCCGTCGATCTCCTTGGAGATCAGCTGGGTCAGCACGCCCGAGCCCTGGCTGTGGCCTACCAGGACGACGCCGCGGCCCTTGTTGTCGTGCGCCAGGTAGTAGTTCCAGGCGTCCAGCACGTCGGCATAGCCCACGCCGCGCGTGGCCGGGTCGTTGGCGCCCGGCATCGGCTTGCCGGACTGCCCGGCGCGCAGGGCCGTCAGGGTGAACTGGCGATAGAGCGGGGCGTAGAGCCGGCACTTGGCGCCCAGGCGCGCGAACTGCGCCTTGACCACGTTGATCTCCTCCGGCCCCTCGTTCATGTCGCTGACCACGCCCGGGTCGTTGCTGACCGTCGGATAGACGTAGAAGCAGTCGATCGGCGCCTTGGGATCGGCCTTGTAGGCCTCGGTCGTCTCGCTGCCGTCGGCCTTCACCACCGTCGTCGACAGGTCGACGTTGCAGTAGTTCTTGGCCGTCTTGTCGGGCCGGCAGAGCCAGGTCTCGGGCTTCGCATAGTCGTTCTTGGCCGGCGCCTGGGCGTTCGCGCCGCCCGCGATAAGCATCGCAACTGCCGCGCTCGCGCCCAGCACTGGTGTGATCCCCGCCATCGTCTCCCCCCTGCAATTTGTTGGTCAGCGTTGCCTAGAGGATAAAATTAGCCGTCAGGACAGTCTAGACTCTAGTGAATTCGCCTATCCATTGTACGAAAACACTCAATCGTCGAGATTCACTAGGTGCCAGCTTATGCCAAGTAGGAAGCAAGCACGATTTTCAGTGTCGGCGCATGAATCGAACCCCGGACCAACGAGGATTGCGATCGTTGAATTTCTCGTGGCCGCCACCGTTCCGCTGCTTTCTCCCGCGGCAACATATGCGTTTTTTCAATCGTATTTGAACGAAGTCGGTGGATCAGTATATCTGATTTCGATAGCAGATATTGCATCTCATTCAATCATATTAAGTATATTAGAATTAGCGTATATTGCAATATTGATTATAATAGCTTTTATTACTAGAATGATTGCAGAAAGAAGTCAGATATTTGGCTTTGTGTTGTATCATGCGATAACGTTTGCTTTTGTGACAGTGTTATTTTTTGCGTTTATCGGTGATATAAGAGATGGATTAGATCGTCGAGTTGCCTTTGAGTTCGTGTTGATTCTTTTTTCCGCGCTTTGCGTAAATGATATATTTTGGATCAACGTATGTGACACTCAAGTTTCAAGAAGATTGATATTCGGGCAACTTTTTCCGCCTAAGATTCTATTTTCAGATAAAAATAGAATGACGATGTATTTGACGGTTATATCGATGATAACTCTTTTTTATTTGCCAACGAACTCCGGTCATATATGGGCAAGATATATGAGAGATAGTGAATCCACAGTTGTTAATTTAGTTGGGGAAAAAAAGGATCTTAAGCTTGATAGTTGCAGGGATAGAAAATTGCACATGACTTATGCTGGAAGCGACTCAATATTATTGAGTTGTCGCATGAGTAATAATGATTTCGCTTCTGCTATAATATACGGACCAAACGGTATCATGCTTGAATCTCGCCATTTTAAGCATGGCGGAATAAAAGATCGTCTTTTCGCTCCTCGGTCTCGCCCAAATTCGAAGCTGTAATCTGCTTCATTGCGTTGATCGCGGATGAGGTTTGTGAGATCGGCGGTTCGCGGGCGTCCGCTCGCTTGACTTCCCGGGCATTGGCGCGCGTTGGTTGCATCGGACGCAACCCAGAGTGTTTGGGCGCCTCCGAGTTCCTCGTTTTGCGGACGGCATTTCAGGAGCGACCCCATGACGCGACCCCTGCACAAGATCCAAACCCTCGCCGCCCTGGCCACCATCGGGGTGTTCATCGGCTCAGGCGCCGCGCTGGCGGCGCAGGACCGATCGACCCTCAAGGTTCCGAACGGCCTCTCGTTCGCGGAGTTCAAGGGCTACGAGGACTGGCAGAGCGTGGCCGTCAGCCAGACCGACGACAGCCTGAAGCTCATCTCCGCCAACCCCGCGATGATGACGGCCTACCGGTCGGGCCTGCCCGCCAACGGCAAGCTGTTCCCGGAAGGCTCGCGGGTCGTGAAGATCGAGTGGGCGCGTCAGCCCAACCAGGTCTCGCCCTACGCCGTCCAGGTCCCTGGCGCGCTGAAGTCGGTGGCCTTCATCGTCAAGGATTCCAAACGCTTCCCGAAGACCAAGGGCTGGGCCTACGCCAAGTTCGACGTCGACCAGTCCGGCGAGCTCAAGCCCGAGGGCGCCGGCGCCGAATGCGGCTTCGCCTGCCACACCAAGGTGGCGGCCCAGGACTACATCTTCACCGCCTATCCGAAGCGGTGAGGCGCCGCCGACGGGCCGTCCTTAGTGATGGTGATCCGTCCCCGGCGCCGGCGTGCCGTCCGACCAGGCCGTCGCCGCCATCATGAACACCGACTCCGGCTCCGGCCCCGGCTTGTGGTCGGTGTCCAGCATGATAGGCGAGCCCGCCAGGTTGGCGCCCCAGGCCGCCGCGTCGGCCATAGGCACATGGAACATCATGTGCGGCCTCCAGGCCTTGCCGTCGTCGTTCAGGTACTGCCCGCGCGACAGCATGTAGGACATCGCCCCAGGGGCCGGCGTGGCGAGCTGCTTCTTCGCCGCCAGGTCCTTCATGGCCGCTTCCATCTTCGGCTTCGACCAGCCGGCCAGCGCCCAGCCGGTGCGCTTGAAGGTGTAGGTCAGCACGGTCTTCGCGGCGGCCCGGTTGTAGCAGATCGGCGCGCGCACCTTCGGGTTCCAGAAGCCGGTGTCGTCGAACGGCCCCGTCCACGACCGCTCGACAACGCAGACGAAGCCGTTCTTGCCCGTCACCGCCGTCTCATAGCCCTTGGCGCCCAGCACCAGCACGGTGGCCTCGCCGGAGACCGACGGCGGGGCGGCGCTGCGGGCCAGCGCGACCTCGCTGTCGCGGTCGGCGATCAGATACTGCGAGAGCGGCGCCATGGCGGGGTAGTCCGCCGCGGCGGCGTGCAGGGCGCCGAGGCCCAGCGCGGCGACGGCCATGGCCGCCAGGTTTTTTCCGGTCATCCTGTTCCTCCCAGGCTGGCGGCGCGCGGCCGCGCTCGCGCCCGTTGGATCGGACGCCCTGCGCCTAGGACGAACGATGGAACGCGGCGCCGACAGCGCCGCCGCAAGGAAACTTCCTTTCACACGGTACGCGGGAGAGGGGGACCATCCGCCAAAGAGCGGATGGTGGAGAGGGAAAGCCCCATCCCGGAAATTTCAGTAGCCAGTGGACATCCTGACCGCAGTGCGGCCGCTCGCCCTTTCCACCACTCGCTCTTCGCTGTGCTCGGCGAGCGGTCCCCCTTTCCCGCTGAGCGGGAAAGGAAGTTACGCCACCCGCACCCGGGCGGTGCTTTCCGGCAGGTCCTGGCCGAAGGCGCGCTGGAAGAACTCGGCCACCGTGCCGCGCTCCAGCTCGTCGCACTTGTTCAGGAAGGTCATCCGGAACGCGAGCCCGATGTCGCCGCCGAAGATCTCGGCGTTCTGGGCCCAGGTGATCACCGTACGCGGGCTCATGACCGTCGAGATGTCGCCGTTCATGAAGGCGTTGCGGGTCATGTCGGCCACGCGGACCATGGCGTTGATCGTCCGCTTGCCGTCGGCGCTGTTGTAGGTCGGCGCCTTGGCCAGCACGATCTCGGCTTCCACGTCGTGGGCCAGGTAGTTCAGCGTGGTGACGATCGACCAGCGGTCCATCTGGCCTTGGTTGATCTGCTGGGTGCCGTGATAGAGCCCCGTCGTGTCGCCCAGGCCGATGGTGTTGGTGGTCGAGAACAGGCGGAACCAGGGGTTCGGCCGGATCACCCGGTTCTGGTCGAGCAGGGTCAGCTTGCCCTGCGCCTCCAGCACCCGCTGGATCACGAACATCACGTCAGGCCGGCCGGCGTCGTACTCGTCGAACACCAGGGCGATCGGCCGCTGGATCGCCCAGGGCAGCATGCCTTCGCGGAATTCGGTGACCTGCTTGCCGTCCTTCAGGACGATGGCGTCCTTGCCGACCAGGTCGATCCGGCTCACGTGGCTGTCGAGGTTCACGCGGACCAGCGGCCAGTTCAGCCGCGCCGCCACCTGCTCGATGTGCGTCGACTTGCCGGTGCCGTGATAGCCCTGGACCATCACGCGGCGGTCATGGGCGAAGCCCGCGATCAGGGCGCGCGTGGTCTCCGGATCGAACCGGTAGTTCTCGTCCAGGTCGGGGACGTGGGAGTCGCGCTCCTTGAACGCCGGGACCTTCATGTCGAAGTCCACGCCGAAGGTTTCGCGCGCGTTCACCTGGTGGTCCGGGACCATCGTCAGGAGCTTGTCGTCTTGGGTGTCGAAGGCGGTCATGGCGCGGTTCGATTACAGGCTTGCCGGACGTTGCGCAAACGGGTGTTTCATAAGGGCGTGCGACCACCCGCTTACAAGGGGCGGCGCCTTAGGGTCGAACAGAATGAGCAACAACGAGGCTGTGGTCCGAGACTTCATCGCGGCATGGTCGCGGCTGGACCCCGACGAGCTCGTCGATTTCTTCACCGAGGATGGCGTCTACCACAACATGCCTCTGGCCCCGGTGGCCGGGCGGCAGAACCTGAAGGGGTTCATCGCCGGCTTCCTGCGCGGCTGGACGGCGACGGACTGGGAGGTCCTGAACCTGATCGGCCGCGGTGATGTGGTGATCGCCGAACGGGTGGACCGCACCAAGGTGGGGGACAAGGCCGTCGACCTTCCCTGTTGCGGGGTGTTCGAGATGCAGGGCGGCAAGATCAAGGCCTGGCGCGACTATTTCGACCTCGCGACTTGGCGCAGGGCCCTCGAGGCCTGAGGAGGGGACCATGACGCTGATCGACACCGCCGCCCGTTACGCCGCCATCGCCGTCACGCCGCAGGCCTCCGGCTTCGGCGCGGAGGTCTCGGGCGTCGACCTGACCCGGCCCGTGCCGGCCCCGGTGCTGGCCGAGATCAAGGCCGCCTGGGCGCGCCATGGGGTCCTGGCCTTCCCCGACCAGCCGCTCAGCCTGGAGGCGCAGGAAGCCTTCACCGAGCAGATGGGCGGCTTCGGCCACGACCCCTACATCAAGCCCATGGCCGGCCACCCCAACGTGCTGGAGCTGCGCCGCGAGCCGGACGAGAAGGCCACCAACTTCGGCGCCGGCTGGCACTCCGACTGGAGCTTCCAGGAGGCGCCGCCGGCCGCCACCATCCTGCATTCCAAGGTCGTCCCGCCGGTGGGCGGCGACACCCTGTTCGTCGACGCCGTCCGTGCCTACGAGGCCCTGTCGCCCACCTTCCAGGCCATGCTGACGCCGCTCCAGGCGATCCATTCCGCGCGCCAGTCCTACGGCTCCAAGGGCGTCTTCTCGAAGGACACCGAGAAGCGGACCATGCAGATCATCGTCTCGGAAGAGGCGGACGGTTCGCTCACCCACCCGCTGGTCCGCACCCATCCGGTGACCGGCCGCAAGGCGCTCTACGTCTCGCCGGTCTACACCGTGGGCATCGAGGGCATGACCCACGAGGAGGCCAAGGCGATCCTCGGCTTCCTGTTCGCCCACCTGACCCAGGATCAGTTCGTCTACCGCCACAAATGGCGCGAGCAGATGCTGCTGATGTGGGACAACCGCTGCACCATGCACTTCGCCGAAGGCGGCTACGACGGCCACCTGCGCCTCATGCACCGCACCACCGTGAAGGGCGAGGTCCCCGTCTAAAAGTTCCGCCCCCAGCGCGAAGCGCGATCAGGGGGAGGTGGATCGGCGCGCAGCGACGAGACGGAGGGGGTTTCATCCGGTGCAGATGGACCGGTGGGCTGCAACCCCCTCAGTCACCTGCGGTGACAGCTCCCCCTGATCGCGCTTCGCGCTGGGGGAGCAACTTAGTTACTTCTTTGTCCCCGCCGCCTTGCGTGTCGCCGCCGGAGCCTTCTTCGCCGCCGGCGCCTTCTTCGCGGCCGCCGGCTTCACCGCCGGCGTCCCCGTGCAGGTCGCGTTGTGGATCTGGGCCGTCAGGTCGTTGTTGATCTTGATCAGGCGGTGGAGCTCGTCCTGGATCTTCAGCAGCGCCTCGGCGTCCTTGTAGGTCTGCAGGGCCTGTTTGTCCGACGCCTCGGCCGCCACCTTCTGGCCCACCATGATCACCGACAGCAGGACCAGCTGCAGGAAGGTCTGGGCGATCCAGGCGATCAGGGTCGCGGTGCCGCCCTTGATCGCGTCGGGCAGGCTGATCAGCGCCAAGGCCGCGAAGGCGTAGGCGCACCACATCGAGCCCACGACCTTGGTGATCACCACGGCGATCTTGCCGTTCACGCTGTCCAGCTCGGCCTTGATGGTGTGCGGCCCGATCTTCTCGCGCTCGGCGATCCGCGGGTTGGGGGTGTGCTCGACGCTCATCGGCGGGTGTCCTCGAAAGCCTCTAGGGTTGGCGGTAGACCTTGCCGTCCTTCATCACGAAGCGGACGTCCTTCAGGGCGGCGATGTCCTTGGTCGGGTCGCCGGCGAAGGCGGCGAGGTCGGCCAGGTAGCCGGCCTTCACCTCGCCCAGGCTCGCGGCCCGGCCGAGGATCTTCGCGTTGGTCGCGGTGGCGGCGGTCAGCGCCTGGCTGGGCGTCATGCCGTCCTTCACCATCCAGGCGATCTCGCGCCAGCTTTCGCCGTGCGGGAAGACGCCGACGTCGGAGCCCGCGCCGATGGTGACGCCGCTGGCCAGCGCCCGCCTGAACGCTTCGGCCGCCGCGGTCATGCCGGCGGTCGGCGGCGATTTCCCGGGCTCGTAGTGCTGGAAGTAGATCGAGGTCGCCTCGGGCGCCGTCAGCGTCGGGATGTAGGCGACGCCCTTGTCCTTCATCAGCCGGAAGGTGGCCTCGGTCGCGCCGTAGCCGTGCTCGATGGTGTCGACGCCGGCGTTGACGGCGTTGCGGATGCCCTCGTCGCTGGCGGCGTGGACCGCCACCGGGCGGCCGGAGGCGTGGGCGATCTTCACCGCCGCCGCCATCTCGGCCTCGGTCAGGGTGGGCTTGGTCTCGCCGTTCGGCCCGGTGCGGTAGTCGCTGTAGAGCTTGATCCAGTCCGCGCCCAGGGCCGCCTGTTCGCGCACCGCCGCCATCATCTGCGCCTCGCCCGAGACCTCCTGCGCGCCCTGCGGCAGGTCCAGGTCGGCGCGCCAACCCTTCTTCGGGCCGTAGGAGCCGGTGGCCACGATGGCGCGGGTGGCGACGAACAGGCGTGGCCCGGCCACGATCCCCTCGTTGATCGCCCGCTTCAGCTGTACGTCGGCGTCGGCGGCGCCCTCGGTGCCCAGGTCGCGCTCGGTGGTGAACCCGCTCATCAGGGTGCGCGTGGCGTCGCGCCCGGCGCGCAGTACGCGATAGGTCGGCGCCTCCTTCAGCACCTGGTCGTCCCACACCACCTCGCCATAGGCGTGCAGCAGCAGGTGCGAGTGCAGCTCGATCAGCCCCGGCGTCAGGGTCAGGCCGGGCAGGGCGATGGTCTGCGCCCCGGCGGGCGCCTTCACAGACGCCTTCGGGCCCACGCCCACGATCTTGTCGCCATCCACCGCCACCACCCAGCCGGCGTGGGGCGCGGCGTCGCCCGCGGTCCACACCGCCGCCGGCTCCAGCAGGTAGCGCGCCGGGGCTTCGGCCGCTTGCACGGCGCCGGCGGCGACCAGCGCGCCGGCGGCGATTGTTCTCAATAGGGCCGTATTCAACGCAATTGACTCCTCAATAGGGAGTGATAAGGAACTTTCAGGAACATTCAGCCGAGGCCCCGACTCCCCATGTCGGAAGAAGTCTACACCGTCGAGCAGTTCGCCGAACGGCTGAAGCTGCACCCCAAGACCGTGCTGCGGTTCATCCGCGAAGGCCGCGTCCGCGCGGTCAAGATGGGCAAGTCCTACCGCATCCTGCGCTCGGACTTCGACGCCTTCGCCGGCGTCACGCCGCGGGAGCGGCCGGCCCGCGCCCGGGTCACCGCCATCGTCGACCTGCCGGACATCGCGCCCGAGGCGGCTCAGCGTCTCGCCCGCGTCCTGCCCAGCGCCCGCATGGGCCAGACCACGCCGCCCGACCCCATGCGCATCGACGTGGTCCACGACCCCGACCTGGGCCACGCCAAGGTGGTGCTGGTCGGCGCCCCCGGCGACGTCGCCTCCATGCTGCGCATGGTCGAGACCCTCACCTAGCTTCCGAGACCTCTGATGACGTCGATTTGGAAAACCGCCGCGGGCGGCGAGGCGGTGCGCACCCGCTACGCCCAGTTCCTCAGCTACTGGCCGCAGCCCTGCGTCCAGCGCCGCATCGCGACCGCCGAGGGCGAGACCTTCGTCATGGAGAGCGGGAAGGACGGCGCGCCAGCCGTGGTCTTCCTGCATGGCTCGGCGTCCAATTCGGTGACCTGGCTGCGCGACGCCGCCGCGCTCGGCGACCGCTTCAAGGTCTACGCCGTCGACATGATCGGCGAGCCCGGCCTGTCGGCCGAAACCCGCCCGCCGCTGGCGTCCGGCGCCTACGCGCCCTGGCTGGACGAGGTGCTGTCGGGCCTGGGCGTTGAACGCCCAGCCCTGGTCGGCATCTCGCTCGGCGGCTGGCTGGCGCTGGACTACGCCACCCATCATCCGGACAGGGTGAGCGCGCTGGTCCTGCTGTGCCCCGGCGGCGTGGGCAAGCATCGCAACATCCTGCTGTGGGCCGCGCCCCTGCTGGCGCTCGGCCCCTGGGGCCGCAGGCGGTTCATGCGGATCGTCGGCGCGCCGCAGCCCAGCGGCGAGGAGAGCCCAGCCGCCAAGGCCTTCGCCGCCTTCACCGCCGACATCCACAAGGCGTTCGAGGTCCGTCGCGAGCGCCTGCCGGTCTTCGCCGACGCCGCCCTGCGCCGCCTGAAGATGCCGCTCCTGGCGATCCTCGGCGGCCGCGACGCCTTCATCGACAGCCCGGGCACGCGCCGGCGGCTGGCGGCCAACGTCCCGCACGCCGAGATCCGCTGGCTGCCCGACGCCAGCCATTTCCTGATCGGCCACACCGCCGAGATCGACGCCTTCCTGACGAAGGCGCTCCGGCCATGAGCCTGCGCCAGATCGCCGGGCGGAAGGTCTTGGTCTGCGCCGACGAAGGCCCGACCCTCGCCGAATACGCCAACCTCACCGGCCTGATCGGCGACCTGTTCGGCGAAGGCGGCGTCGAGCTCGTCGCCATCCCGCTCGCGCGCCTGGGTCCGGACTTCCTGCGCCTCAGCTCCGGCGTCGCCGGCGAGGTGCTGCAGAAGCTGGTGAACTACCATTTCCAGGTCGCCGTCCTCGGCGACACCGCCGCGGCCCAGGCCGCCAGCGGCCCGCTGCGCGACTTCGTCCGCGAGTCCAACCGCGGCCGGACGGTCTGGTTCGTGGACGACCTGGCGGCCCTGGAGGCGAAGCTCGCGGCGGCCCGGCGCTAGGCGTCAGATCAGCTCGTACGTCCGCCGGCGAAGCGCGCATTCCTCGCGGCTCAGCCAGCCGTCGTGGTTGCGGTCCTGCCAGCGGAAGCCCGGGGTAGCGTCGCGGATCACATCGGCGCGGTCGATGAAGCCCTTGTTCGCCCGGTCGAGCCGGCGGAAGTTGCGGGCCTGTTCGCGGTCGTACATGGCCCGTCCGGGTGCGTTCAGCGGCGGCTGGAACTTGCCGATCAGCTCGGCCCGGTCGACTTTGCCATCGCCGTTGGCGTCATAGGCGCCGCGGAAACTGTCCCAGCTGCGCTGGCCCCACTCCTCGACGTCCACGAAACCCGGCCGCTGCTTGCCGTAGGCCGCGATCACCCTGTCGCATTCCGCGTAGCTGCCCGCCGTCGCGGGCAACACCGTCTCGCATCCGCCGGCGAGCAGGGTCGCACCGATCGCCAGCCATGGAGTGATGCGCCGCATCTTCGTCTCCCGCCGGGGAAGCCTAGCCTTGCGCGAGCCTTGACGCCACGTTCGACAGCCGCTTTGTCGCCGGCGGGTCACCCAGGGACACCTCATGCAAAAGCGCCGCGTCGGTCCGTTCGAAGTCTCCGCCATCGGCCTGGGCTGCATGAGCCTCAGCCACGGCTACGGTCCCGCCGCGCCGCGCGCGCAGGCCGAGCGCGTGCTCCTGGGCGCGCTGGACGCCGGCTACACCTTCTTCGAC
>JAFEDM010000521.1 GCA_018241625.1 Pseudomonadota bacterium
GGCCGCGTCGGCCCGCTTGCGCGCCTCGGCCAGCAGGAGCTCCCACTCGTGCTTCGGCAGGCCGCCCTTTTCCCAGTCGGTGCGCTCGTATTCCCGCCGATGGTCGAAGAAGCGGATGTTGTCGTCCTGCTGCTCCAGCGGCTTGATCTCGCGCTCGATGAAGGCGTCGAGCTCAGCCAAGTAGGCCTCGAGCTTGGGGTCCAGATCGAAGTCCATGGGGTGTCCTCCGGCGCTTCCGTGAGCGGCTCTTGGTTTACGTTTGCGACAACCTTAGCGCATCCAGGCCATTTACAAGCCGCCTGAACCGCTCCCTGATCGTGGGTAAGTTAGAGCCATGCCGAGGTTCCCCAGGGTCATGTCAAAACCATGAGCGTCCCAAAGCCATGAGTGTGGATGTGCTCACAGCCCTGCCGGCGCTGGCCCGCCGGCTGGGTGGCGCGGACGCGGTCCTCGCCGGCGCCGAGCGGCTGTCCGGCGGGGCCAGCATGGAGACCTGGTCCTTCTCGGTCGAGGCGCCGGGCGCGCCGCGCCGCGACCTGATCCTGCGCCGCCGCTCCGCGCCGTTCGATCCGGAGACCTCGCGCTCGACCAGCCTGGCGGCGGAGGCGGCGCTGATCGCCGCCGTCAGCGCCCGCGGCGCGCCGGCCCCGCCGCTGGTCCACGTCTGCGACGAGGCCGACGGCCTGGGCGAATGCCATGTGACGCAGAAGGTCGCCGGCGAAACCCTGGGCCGCCGCATCGTCTCCGACCCGCGCTTCGATGCGGTGCGGCCGAAGCTGGCGCGTCAGTGCGGCGAGGTGCTGGCGCAGATCCACGCGACGCCGCCTCCGCCGGAAGCCAACCTCAAGACCTCTGACTTCCTGGCCGAGCTTGCCCGCTATGAAGAGACCTACCGTTCCACCGGCGCCGAGCGCCCGGTCCTCGAGCTCAGCTTCAAGCACCTGAAGAAACATGCCCCGCCGCCGGTCGAGCCCGTGCTGCTGCACGGCGACTTCCGAAACGGCAACCTTATGATCCATCCGGAGACCGGCGTGGCCGCGGTGCTGGACTGGGAGCTGTCGCACATCGGCGACCCGGCCGAGGACCTGGGCTGGATCTGTGTCAACTCCTGGCGGTTCGGGCGGCCCGACCGGCCGGTGGGCGGCTTCGGCGACTACGCCGAGCTGCTGGCGGGCTACGAGGCCGCGGGTGGGGCGCCGATCCCGCTCAGCCGCGTGCGCGCCTGGCAGGCTCTGGGTTCGCTCAAGTGGGGCGTCATGTGCCTGATGATGTACATGAGCTGGGCGACCGGAACTGAAGTCTCGGTCGAGCGGCCGATGATCGGCCGGCGCGTCTCGGAGACCGAAGCCGACCTGGTCCACATCCTGGAGGCCGGCCTGTGATCACCCATCCCCGCACCGAGGAGCTGACCGAGGCCGTGGCCCGCTGGGTGGACTCCATCCGCCCGCAGCTTGGCCCGCGCGAGGCCTTCCTGGCCCGGGTGGCGGCCAATGTGCTTGGCGTGGTCGGCCGCGAGCTGACCCTGGGCCCCGCCGCCCAGGCCGCCGCGACCGACCGCCTGATCGTCCTCCTCGACCACGGCGGCGGCTACGCCGAGCTCAACAGCGAGCTCTGCCAGCGCCTGCGCGAAGGGACGATGGACGCGACCACGCCCGGCCTGCTGGCCGCGCTGAAGGCCAACGTCCTGGACCAGCTGGCCATCGACCAGCCGAACTACAGGCACGAATGACTTCCTTTCCCGCGTCAGCGGGAGAGGGGGACCGTACGCCGAGCGAAGCGAAGAGCGGATGGTGGAGAGGGAATGCCTCATCCATCGCGCTTGCCGCTCTCCCTTTCCACCGCTCGCTCTGCGGCGAGCGGTCCCCCTTTCCCACAAGTGGGAAAGGAAGATCACGCCGCCTCCAGCACGCGGACGATCTCGCTCTCGTCCTCGTCCCAGAGGACGGCGACGCCTGCGGCGCGGGCGGCCAGCTTGCCCAGCGCCTTCTTCACCTCGGGCGCACGCAGACGCTTTTCGGAAAGGCGCAGTAGGGTCCGGCCAGACCCCTGGTCGGTGACCTCGTCGTGGTAACGCAGCACGGCGTCGACCACCGAGCCGGGCAGGGCGGGGCGTTCGAAGGCCGCCGTTTCGATCGGGGCGGCGGCGAGGCGGGGGCGGAAGCGACGGTAGGCGGACATCGTTCTGAACTCCGTTGCGGGTTTCAACGGCTTCAGGTCTGATCGGCTGCGACGACAGAATCGGACGTACCCCTTCCATGCGACATGAAAAGGCCGGTCGCCTGCTCGAGCTGGCGCGGATGCTGGCCTCCACCGCCGAGGGCCTGACCCTCGACGAGATGGCCGAACGGCTGGGCGTCGGCCGGCGCACCGCCGAGCGGATGCGCGACGCCGTGCGCGACGTCTTCCCCCAGCTGGAGGAGGTGGACGATCCGCCGACCCGGCGCTTCCGCATCCCCGCCGGCCTCGACGGCCTGTTCCAGGCGCCGACGGCGGAAGAACTGGCGGCCCTGGCCGCCGCCGCCGAGCTCTTCGCCCAGCAGGGCGCGAGCGCGCGGGCCGGGGCGCTGAAATCCCTGGAGCAGAAGGTGCTGTCGGCCACCCGCGCCGCCGCGCGCCGACGGCTGGCGCCGGACCTGGAGGCCCTGTTGCAGGCCGAAACCATCGCCGTCCAGGCCGGGCCGCGCCCGTTCGAGGACGAGGCGGTGCTGGCCGCCGTCCGCGAAGGCCTGCTGTCGCTGCGCACCCTGCGGTTCCGCTACGAGGGCGGCTCGCAGCCGGGACGGGTGCGCGAGGTGACGCCCTTCGGCCTGCTGTTCGGCCGTTCGAACTACCTGGTCGCCGACGAAGGGCAGGGGCCGCGCAACTGGCGGCTGGACCGAATCCACGAGGTCCAGGTCACCGAGCGGCCCGCCGCGCGACCGGCGGGGTTCTCGCTGCAGGACTACGCCGACGAGAGCTTCGGCATCTATCACGACGACACCGAGGACGTGGTCCTGCGCGCCACGCCGGCCGGCGCGGAGGACGCCCTGCGCTGGCGTTTCCACGCCAACCAGCAGGTCGAGCCGCAGGCGGACGGCTCGGTGGTCGTGCGCTTCCGGGCGAGCGGCATGCGCGAGCTCGCCTGGCACCTGTTCACCTGGGGCGACAAGATCGAGGTGCTGGCCCCCGAGGTGCTGAAAACCACCCTCGCCGACGAGATTTCGACCGCCCGGAAAGCCCTGCGTCCGGATCTGTCGTAGCTGCGGCCGATTGACTCTCCTCAACCTAGAGGAGGAACTCCATGACCGTCATCGCCGACTACGCCCAGTTCTACGAAGCCGAGATCCGGCCGCGCAAACGGCGCGTCAAATACCTCGGCGTGCTGGTCGTTTGGGCCCTGTTGTTCCTGGTCCGGCCCCGGTTGGCGTTGGCCATATGGCGCGAAAGCCGCTGATATTACAGCATCTTGCGGCGCGTCTGGAAGCGGACGTGCCGATCGCGAAAGTTCTAAATCCGAGCTTCCGCCACTCATACGGGAAACCCCGTAGGTAGTCGTCTCAGGGTGATTCGCACGAATCAGCGTGGTTAAAACCATTAACCATAAGTCAACAGCTGGTTGTGCCCCCGATGACGGCCCTTCGCCTCGTTCCCCAGGACCCTAGCCGCTCCGGCGGCAAGGTCCTGCTGATCGACGACGATCCCGCCCTTCTGGACCTGATGGCCCAGGCCTTCACCCAGGCCGGCTACGTCACGCTGACCGCCAACAACGGCCGCAAGGGCCTGGGCCTGGTCGACGCCTTCGAGCCCGATCTGGTCGTGACCGACATCGTCATGCCCGAGATGGAGGGCATCGGCGCCATCCTGCAGATCAAGCGCAAGCCGCAGCCCCCGCTGGTCATCGCGATCAGCGGCGCGGGCCCGGGCGGCCGGCGCGACTACCTGAGCTGGGCGCGCCACCTGGGCGCCGACGAGGTCCTGGCCAAGCCGTTCCGCACCTCGCAGCTGCTGGCGGTCTCCGACCGCCTGATGGCCAAGAAATCCAAGCACTTAATCTGACAACGCAACAGTCTGGGCAAGGGAGCTGACCAATGCATATCCTTCTGGTGGAAGACAATCCGGTGGCGGCCAAGAGCATCGAGCTGAAGCTCGTCGCCGAAGGCCACAACGCCTTCACGACCGACCTCGGCGAGGACGCGATCGAGCTGGCCAGCGTCTATGACTACGACGTGGTCCTGCTCGACCTCGACCTGGCCGACATCGACGGCCTGGACGTCCTGCGCGCCATCCGCGCCAAGAAGATCCGCACCCCGGTGATCATCCTGACCGCCACGGTCGATGTGGAGACCAAGGTGAAAGCCCTGGGCGCCGGCGCCGACGACTTCATCACCAAGCCGTTTCACAAGGCCGAGCTGGCCGCCCGCATCAACGCCGTGGTCCGCCGCTCGCGCGGGCATTCGGAATCGATCATCCGCACCGGCAACATCGCGCTCAACATCGACACCCGCACCGCCGAGGTCTGCGGCACGCCGGTCCACCTGACGCCCAGCGAATACAAGGTGCTGGAGCTGCTCTCCCTGCGGAAGAATTCGGTCCTGACCAAGGAGATGTGCCTCAACCACCTCTACAACGGCCTGAAGGAGCCGGAGGTGAAGATCATCGACGTCTTCATCTGCAAGCTGCGCAAGAAACTGGCCGCGGCCGCCGAGGGCGACAACCAGATCGAGACCGTCTGGGGCGGCGGCTACATGCTGCGCGACACCCCGGCGTCCCGTGACGCCGGTGAGACGGCCCAGCCGCTCGCGGCCTGATTTCTCCGAAGACCTCCCAAGCCAGAGGGGCCGGCCGCCGCAAGGGCGTCCGGCCCTTTTGCTGTGCGGTTGTCGCCTTTCGATCCATTGCGGACGTTCCCTCGTTCCGTCATCCCGGCCGGAGCGCTCGTGAGAGCGCGGAGAGCCGGGACCCAGCATCTCGCGCTTTGATGCCGGCGTTGCGGCTCGCCGCGTCTAGGTCAAAGCGGCTGGGTCTCGGATCGGCCTGCGGCCGTCCGGGATGACGGAGGGCTTGAGGTTGGTGGAAAGGCCGCTCCCCACCCATCGGGAACGTTGAGCTTATCGACTGGAAGGCCCCTAGGCCGCGACGGCGTCGCG
>JAFEDM010000522.1 GCA_018241625.1 Pseudomonadota bacterium
CTCACCGGCCTGACCCTGGCGGCCCTGGCGCGCGATCCGGCCTATCTGATCGTCAAGGGCAAGGGCGGCAAGGAGCGGCTGGCCCCCCTCAACGACGCCGCCCGCGCGGCGGTGAAGGCCTATCTCGAGGCGCGCCCCGGCTTCCTGCCGAAAGGCGACAAGGCCAATCCCTGGCTCTTTCCCTCACGCGGCAAGGGCGGACGCCTGACGCCGCGTCGCTTCGCCCAGCTGCTGGACGAGGCGGCGGCCGACGCGGGCATCGATCCGGCCCGCGTCAGCCCCCACGTCCTGCGCCACGCTTTCGCCACCCACCTGCTGGAGGGCGGCGCGGACCTGCGGGTGGTCCAGACCCTCCTCGGCCACGCCGACATCGGCACGACGCAGATCTACACCCACGTGGCCTCCGACCGGCTGGCCGAGGTGGTGGCCTCGAAGCACCCCCTGGCGCGCAAGCGCGCTAAGGAGGCGTAACTGGCGCGCAAGCGCTGACCGCTAGCCGGTGATCCGGTAGCGGCCGTCGGCGTCCGGGCAGACGCGGACATAGCGGTAGTCGCGCCCGTCGTAGTCCACCGGCGCCGCGGCCAGGCGGCAGCGCATCCGCTGATAGTAGGCGTAGTCATAGCGGCCGCTGCGGAACCGCGGGTCCTCGCGATAGGCGATGGTGTCGCTGTACGAGTAGTAGGGCCCGCGGTTGTCGCACTTGTAGCGGTCGTGGGCGTTGCCGACCGCCGCACCCAGGCCGCCGCCGATCACGCCGCCCAGGACCGAGTTCTCGGTGTGCCGGCCGGGCGCCGAAAGGTTGGAGCCCAGGGCCGCGCCGGCGATGGCGCCCAGGATCGCCCCGGCCGTCGCGCCGGAGTGGTCGTTGCGGCAGGTCACCGGCTCGGGGGCCACATAGGCGCTGGGCCGGCCATAGCGGTCCGCATAGCCCGGGCCGTCATAGGGGCCCCAGCGGTCGGTGTCCCACACCGGCGCGGGGCCATAGATGCGGATGTAGGCGCCATAGCCATAGCGCGCGTCATAGTTGGCGCGGGCGCGCTCCCAGGCGGCGCGGCGCCGCTCGTAGTCGCGGCGGGCCATCTGGTAGTCGGCGCGGTTGGCCTCGTAGTTGCTCCGGCGCGCCTCATAGGCGTCGCGGCGGGCGTCATAGGCGTCCTTGCGCGCCTGATAGTCCTGGTAGTCCTGCTGGTACTGCTGTTGTTGCTGCTGATAGCGCGGCGTCGGCTGGTATTGCGGGCCGGGCGCCGGCGCATACTGGGTGTCGCGCTGATAGTCCTGGGCCGGGTACTGCGGCTGCTGGGCGAGGGCGGGCACGGCGGTCAGCGCCGTGGACAGCGCCAGCGCCGAGGCCATGCCGACCTTGGCGGCGGTCTTGAAGGGCGTGGTCATAGGGGTCTCCATTTCTCCTCGAAGGCGCAAGGCGGTGTCGGCGCCTGAAGCTGCGCGTTCGGGCTGGAAACCCTCGGAATGCGGACGGGTTGCGACGGCCACGGTTGGCGGAACCTTGGCCCTGCGCCCCGCGCTCTTGTGAGGCGCAGCCAACCCGCCTAGGTTCCGGCTCCGCTTCACGGCAAGGGATTCAGGTCCGGATGGCTGCCCACTACCTCGAGTTCGAGCGTCCGATCGCCGACATCGAGGCCAAGATCGAAGAGCTGTCCAAGCTGTCGGAAACCGCCGGCGACGCGGGCTTCGACGCCGAGATCGACGCCCTGCGCGCCCGCGCCCAGGACATGCGCCGCGAGGCCTACGCCAACCTGGACGCCTGGCAGAAGGTGCAGGTGGCCCGCCATCCCGACCGGCCGCACTTCGTGGACTACGCCGCCGGCCTGATCGACGAGTTCGTGGAGCTGAAGGGCGACCGCACCTTCGCCGACGACCAGGCGATCATGGGCGGCCTGGGCCGCTTCCGCGGCCGGCCCGTGGTGGTGATGGGCAATGAGAAGGGCCGCGACACCGTCACCCGGGTGAAGCACAACTTCGGTTACGCCCGGCCCGAAGGCTACCGCAAGGCGATCCGCCTGCTGGAGCTGGCCGAGCGGTTCAAGCTCCCGGTGATCAGCTTCGTCGACACCACCGCCGCCTATCCCGGCATCGCGTCCGAAGAGCGCGGCGTGGCCGAGGCGATCGCGCGCTCCACCGAGATGAGCCTGATGCTGGGCGTGCCCATGGTGGCCGTGGTGGTGGGCGAGGGCGGTTCGGGCGGCGCGCTCGGCATCGCCTGCGGCAGCCGCGTGCTGATCCTTGAGCACGCCGTCTATTCGGTGATCCCGCCGGAGGGCTGCAACTCCATCCTCTGGCGCGGCGCGCGCACGCCGGAAGAGGCCGCCAAGGCGCTGAAGATCACCGCCCAGGACCTGCTGGGCATGAAGATCGTCGACCGCATCGTGCCCGAACCGCCGGGCGGCGCGCACTCCGATCCGGAAGCCGCGATGAAGGCCGTCGGCGACGCGGTCGAGGAAGAGCTCGCCGCCCTCGACGGCCTGACGCCGGACCAGCTGCGCAAGCAGCGCGCCGAGCGTTTCTACGCCATCGGCCGCGCCGGGCTTCAGTAGCTACCTCCCCCGCGGAGCGGTGGAGGGGGCGAATCCCAGCCACGACGCCAGCCACCGCCAGTCGATCCGCCGAGCTTGAGGCTCGCCCCCTCCACCATCCGCTCTTCGACGGATGGTCCCCCTCCCGCCATTGCGGCCGCAATGGGGGAGGTAGGCTCTTGCCCTGCGCCTCATTTCCGCGTTCAGTGCCTTTCAAACAACTGTTTGGAGGATTGGCCCATGGCGCTCAAGACGCGGTTCACCGAGATGTTCGGGATCGAGCACCCCATCGTCCAGGGCGGCATGCAGTGGGTGGGGCGCGCCGAGCTGGTGGCCGCGGTGGCGAACGGCGGCGGCCTGGGCTTCATCACCGCCCTGACCCAGCCGACCCCGGAGAAGCTCTCGGAAGAGATCGCCCGCTGCCGGTCGATGACCGACAAGCCGTTCGGCGTGAACCTGACCATCCTGCCGGCGATCAACCCGCCGCCCTACGCCGAGTATCGGCAGGCGATCATCGAGGCGGGGATCAAGATCGTCGAGACCGCCGGCAACAAGCCGATCGAGCACGTCGAGGAATTCAAGAAGCACGGGATCAAGGTGATCCATAAGTGCACCTCGGTCCGCCACGGCCTGTCGGCCGAGCGGATGGGCGTCGACGCCATCTCCATCGACGGCTTCGAGTGCGCCGGCCACCCGGGCGAGGACGATGTGCCGGGCCTGATCCTGATCCCGGCGGCGGCCGACAAGATCAAGATCCCGATGATCGCCTCCGGCGGCTTCGGCGACGCGCGCGGCCTAGTGGCGGCGCTCGCCCTGGGCGCCGAGGGCATCAACATGGGCACCCGCTTCATGTGCACGGTCGAGAGCCCGATCCACGAGAACATCAAGCAGCAGATCGTCGCCAACGACGAGCGCGCGACCGAGCTGATCTTCCGGACTATGCACAACACCAGCCGGGTGGCGAAGAACGTCATCTCGACCCAGGTGGTGCAGATGGAGCGCGAGGGCGCGAAGTTCGAAGACGTGCGCGAACTGGTGGCCGGCACGCGCGGCCGCAGCGTCTACGAGATCGGCGACAACGACGCCGGCATCTGGTCGGCCGGCCAGATCCAGGGCCTGATCCACGACATCCCGACCTGCGCCGACCTGATCCACCGCATCGTCCGCGAGGCCGAGGAGATCATCCAGGGCCGCCTGGCCGGCATGGTGGCCAAGCGGGCCATGGCCGACGCCTGATGGGCTGGAGCGCGGGTCACTTCGGGACCTTGGGCCCGTTCTCGGCCTGGCACCTGCTGATCATCATGGTGATCCTGCTGATGCTGGTCCGGCCGGGCCGCGGCCGCTAGTCAGAGCGCCCTCAGCGCCTCGCCCAGTTCGTCGACCGCCTCGGGCGTCGTCGCCCAGGAGCACATGAAGCGCACTGAGCCGTCGAGGAAGCGGCTCGAGTCCCAGCCTGCCTTCCAGAGCCGCCGGCGCGTGGCCTCGTCCATCTCGACGAAGACCCCGTTGGATTCCACCGGGTGGTTCAGCGGGAAGGGCATGGCCGCGGCCAGGCGGGCCGCCATCGCATTGGCGTGGGCGGCGTGGCGCAGCACGGCGCCGTCTTCCAGCATGCCGATAAAGGGCGCGGCGTAGAACCGACCCTTGGACGGCAGCTGGCCGCTCTGCTTCAACCGCGCGTCCAGCCGGCGCGCCAGGGTGCGGTCGAACACCACCAGGGCCTCGGTCGGCGTCATGCCCGCCTTGGTCCCGCCGACCACCAGGACGTCGACGCCCATCTTCGGGATGGCCTTGAGGTCGAAGCCGGCCGCCGCGGCGTTGAACAGCCGCGCCCCGTCGAGGTGGACCGCCAGGCCGCCGGCCTTCGCCGCGCCGGCCAGGGCCGCGATCTCCTGCGTCGCATAGACCGCGCCGTATTCGGTGGCGTTGGTGAGGGAGAGCGCCGCCGCCCCCTGGGTATGGGCATGGTCCGGCTGGGCCAGGGCTTCGGCCAGGGACGCGGGGGCGATGCGCCCATGCGCGCCCGTGAGCGGCCGCAGGGCCAGGCCGCCGCCGAAGAAGCTGGGCGCCCCGGTCTCGTCGATGCTGACGTGGGCGTGGCCGTGCGCCAGCACCGCCTCGAACGGCCGGCAGAGCGCGGCGAGCGCGATGGCGTTGGCGGCGGTGCCGGACGCCACGAACCGCACCTCGGCGTCGGCGTCCACCAGGCCCCGGATCAGGTCCGCCGCCTTGGCGCTGATCTCGTCGGTCCCATAGCTGGAGACGAAGCCCCGGTTGGCGGCGACCAGGGCGGCCATGGCCTCCGGCGCGGCGCCGGCGGTGTTGTCGGAGACGAAGTCGAAGCGGGCCATCCCCGGGTCAGTCCGCCGTCTGGGCCATGATCTCGCAGAAGGTCGAGATGTCGATGTTGCCGCCCGAGACCACGCAGACGATCGGCCCATTCCCCAGGGCCTTGCCCTCTTCGGACAGCGCCGCCGCCAGCGGCAGGCAGCCCGCGCCCTCGGCGACGATCCGCGCCTTCTCGGCCATCAGCCGCATGGCGCGCCGCGTCTCGTCCAGGGTGACGACGATGGAGCCGTCGACGATCGGCGTCATCCGCTCCCACATGCGCGGGAACACGCTCTGGCCGCCGGCGCCGTCGACGAACGAGGCCTGCCATTCGGGGTACTTCTGCGGCGAACCGGCCTCCAGCGACCGGGCGAAGGGCGCGGCGGTGTCGGGCTCGGCCGCCCAGACCGCGATCCCGGGTTTCACCGCCTTCACCGCGCTGCCGACGCCGGTGATCAGGCCGCCGCCGCCGACGCCGCAGATCACCGCCGTCGCGTCCGGGCAGTCCTCAAGGATCTCCAGCCCCATGGTGGCGTGGCCGGCGATGAAGGCGTCGTCGTCGAACGGGTGGATGAAGGTTCCCTCCACACCCGGATAGGCGCGGTCGTCCAAGGCGTTCCAGGCGCCTTCGTAGGAGACCAGCACCAGGTTCGCGCCCAGCGCCCGCATCCGCTCCAGCTTGGCCTTCGGCGCGGTCTCGATGGCCACCACGGTGCAGGGCACGCCGGCTTTGCGCGCCGCGAAGGCCACGCCCTGGCCGGCGTTGCCGGCGCTGATCGTCCAGACGCCCTTCTTGCGATCCTCGTCCGAGAGCATCGCCACCGCATTGGCCGCGCCGCGCAGCTTGTAGGCGTTGATCGGCTGCAGGTTCTCGAGCTTCAGGCGGATGTCCGGAAAGCCCGCGCCCAGCTCCAGCTTCACCAGCGGCGTGCGGACCGCCGCGCCATACACCCGGCCGCGCGCGGCCTCGATCTCGGCCAGCGTGATGGGGCGAACGGGCGGAACGGCGGCAGGCATGGGTTCAGCTTGTTACCGCAAATCCAGGCGCGCGCCAGACCGTTACCCTTCTCCCCTTGCGGGAGAAGGTGTCGTCCGAAGGGCGACGGATGAGGGGGCTCGCCGATCCATCGGCGCGAAGCGGCCGATAGGACCATCAACCCCTCATCCGACCGCTGCGCGGCCACCTTCTCCCACAAGGGGAGAAGGACTCAACCAACCTCCCGCGCCCACGCCCGCACCTCGTCCACGAACAGGTCCGGCTCTTCCATCGCCGCGAAGTGACCGCCGCGCGGCATCTCCGTCCAGCGCACGATGTTATAGGCGCGCTCCGCGAAGCTCCTCGGCGGCGCCTGGTAGAGCGGCTCGCCCGGGAAGTTGGCGAAGGCGGTGGGCGTCTCGCAGCGCTCGCCGGGCTCGAAGGCCAGGCCGCCTTCCTCCACGAGGCCGCGGTAGTACCAGGCGCCGGTCGCGAAGCTGTCGGTCATCACATAGAGCATGACGTTGGTGATGAGCGCGTCCTTGCCGTAGGCCTCGTCCAGGGTCTTGCGCGACAGGTCCGACCAGTCGTGGAACCGCTCGCAGATCCAGGCGGCCTGGCCCACCGGGTTGCCGGCGCCCATCCAGGCGATCGACTGCGGCTTGGAGACCTGCAGGCGGAAATAGGCGCCCATCACGTCCATCATCGCCGCCTGCTTCTGGGCCCAGGCGACCTCCGCCTCGCCCTGCGGCCCGCCGTGCGGGCGGAAGCCCAGCATGTTCAGGTGGATCGCCTTGGCGTGGGCGCCGTGGTCGCGGCCGAGCCACGAGGTCACCATCGCGCCCCAGTCGCCGCCCTGGGCGAGATAGGCCGGATAGCCCAGCACCTGCGTCATCAGGGTGTTGAACAGTCGCGCGGTGGTCCGCTGGCCGATCGGGCGCGCGGGCTTCGACGAGAAGCCGAAGCCGGGCAGGGACGGGATCACCAGGTCGAAGGCGTCCGCCGCATCACCCCCGAACCGGCTGGGGAAGGCCAGCTTCTCGATCGCGCCCCAGAACTCGTAGTGGCTGCCCGGCCAGCCGTGGGTGAGGATCAGCGGCCGCTTGCCGCCCGCCTCGCCGACCACATGCAGGAAGTGCAGGTCATAGTCCTCGACCCGGGCCGTGAACTGCGGAAAGCGGTTCAGGTCGGCCACGGCCGCGCGCCAGTCGTAGCCGCCGGCCCAGTGGTCGCAGAGCCCCTTCAGCCAGGCGCCGTCGCAGCCATAGGCCCAGCCGTCAGGAACTTCCGGGGTTGGCGGCCAGGGATAGGCGCGCACCCGCGCCAGCACGGCCGCGACCTCGGCCTCGCTCCAGGCGACTTCGAAGGGTTTGACCTGCGACATGGGCGCGCCTCCTCATCTCATCCCACATCGTGTCATCCCGGTTTTGCGAAGCAAAGACCGGGACCCATAGACTCGGAGACGCCGAAACGATCGCGGCAGCGAGGCCTGCGCCTCGTCCAGAAGCTCGGAGCCTATGGGTCCCGGACAAGCGCTGCGCGCTTTCCGGGGTGACCGCCGCCGCCCCTAATCCTGCGGCCGCACGCCCCGCATGAGCGCCGCGTTCAGGCCCTTGAACAGCCAGCGGCTGCCGCCCGGGGGCAGCATGCCGGCCAGCTCCAGGATCACCGTCCCGTGGATGGCGGCCCAGAACATCATGCCGATCTGCTGGGGGTCGCCCTCCATCAGCCCTTCCTTCAGGGCGTCCTCGACATAGCCGGTCATGGTCTTCTGGGCGCGCTGGCCCGCGGCCACCAGCTCCGGATACTTCTCCGCGTGCGGCTGGTTGAAGTCGAACATCAGCTTGTAGGCGTGCGGGTGTTCCAGCGCGAAGGTCACATAGGCCTCGCCGACCGCCGCCCCGATCGCCGGCGCGCCCGCCGCGCCGTCCCGCGCGGTCTCCAGCGCCTCGGCGAAGCGGGTGAAGCCGTTGGCCCGCACCGCGGCCAGGATGTCGTCCTTGTCCTCGAAATAGCGGTAGGGCGTCATCGGCGAAACGCCCAGCTCGGCGGCGAGCTGGCGCATGGTCACCGCGTCGGGACCACGCTCGGCGAACAGCCGCTCGGCGGCTTCGCAAAGCCGTTCCCGGAAATCGGCGACATCGGTCTCTGACAGTACGCGGGGCATCTGCGACTCATTTGCACGGAAAAGCTTGCGGAACGCCACTTTTTACGAAATAAATTTACATCGTAAGTTCATAAGGAGCGGATCGATGGACGGCAATGTGCGCATCAACCCCTACCTTTCGGGGAACTTCGCCCCGGTCCGTAGCGAGGACGACTTCGAACTCAGCGTGGTCGGCGAGATCCCGGCGGACCTGCGCGGGGCGCTGCTCCGGATCGGCCCGAACCCGCAGTTCGAGCCGCGCGACCCGGAGCATCACCACTGGTTCGGCGGCGACGGCATGGTCCACGGCTTCTACGTCGAGGACGGCAAGGTGCACTACCGCAACCGCTACGTCCGTACGCCGAAGTGGGAATTGGAGCATGAGCACGGCCGCGCCCTGTTCGGCTCCATGGGCGACCCGCGCACCACCGATCCGCTGGCCGTCGGCAACGAGGGCGGCGTCGCCAACACCAACATCGTCTGCCACGCCGGCCGCCTGATGGCCCTGGAAGAGGCGCACCCGCCCTTCGTCATGGACCTGAAGAGCTTGGAGTCGAAGGGCTACGCCCGCGACTACCAGGGCCGCGTCACCGCCCACCCGAAGATCGACCCCACGACCGGCGAGATGGTCTGGTTCGCCTATGGCGTCGGCGAGATGCCGCTGTCGGCGGGCATGAGCTATGGCGTCACCGCCGCCGACGGCACGGTGGTCCGCCGCCAGGAGTTCCAGGCCCCGTTCGCGTCGATGGTCCATGACTTCATGACCACGCAGAACCACGTCTTATTCCCGGTCCTGCCGCTGACCGGCAGCCTGGAGCGCGCGATGAAGGGCCTGCCGCCCTTCGCCTGGGAGCCGGACAAGGGCGCCTATGTGGGCGTGATGCGCCGTGACGCCGACGTCTCGACCATCCGCTGGTTCAACGCGCCGGCCTGCTACGTCTTCCACCCGCTGAACAGCTGGGAGGAGGGCGACAAGCTGTTTTGCGACGTCATGCGCTACGACGTGGCGCCCCTGTTCCCCAAGGCCGACGGCTCGCCGGGCGACAAAGCGGCCGCGCGCCTGGTGCGCTGGACCTTCGACCTGGCGTCGAACTCCGACGCGATCAAGGAGGAGCCGCTGGACGACCTCGACGGCGAATTCCCGCGCGTCGACCCGCGCGTCGAGACGCTGAAGCACCGCCACGGCTGGTACGCGGCCGATCCCAGCGGATCGAAGACCGTGCGGCTGAATTCCATCGCCCACCTCGACCTCGCCACTGGCAAGCGCCAGGTGTTCGAACTCGACGCCGGCGACGCGACCTCGGAACCGGTCTTCGTGCCCCGCTCCGCCGACGCGGCCGAGGGCGACGGCTGGATCACCGCGGTGATCTACCGCGCCGGCGAGGACCGCAGCGACTTCGCGGTCTTCGAGGGCCAGGACATCGCCAGGGGCCCGATCGCCGTCGCCAAAGTCCCACGCCGCGTGCCCTTCGGCTTCCACGGCAACTGGGTGGGGATGTAGTCTCGCCCGCGTGAGCGGGTTCGCCGACTTCGTGCAGGAGCTCTTCCGGGGCCTGGGGCCGGTGCGCGTCAAGCGCATGTTCGGCGGCCTGGGCGTCTGGGGCGGCGACCTGGACGGCCGCGACGTCATGTTCGCCCTTGTCGACGACGAGGTGATCTACCTCAAGGCCGACGAGGCCCTGAAGGCCGAACTGGCGGCCGAGGGCTCGGTCGCCTGGGTTTACAGCCGCCGCGACGGCTGGATGCAGGAGACGTCGTACTGGCGCCTGCCCGAGACGGCGCTGGACGATCCGGACGAGGCCGTCGCCTGGGCGCGCAAGGCGCTGGCCGTGGCGCTGGCCAAGGCGTCCGCGGGACGGCCGCGCGCCAGGCGCGCGCGGCGCTCGGGGTCCTAGGCGGCGACGCGGCCCGCGGCGGTCGCCGCCGCCGGCAGCTCGAAGCCCGCCACCAGCTTGCGCAGGTGCTTGGCGTCGCCGTTCAGCGTCTGGGTCGCCGCCGAGGTCTCCTCCACCATGGCGGCGTTCTGCTGCAGGGCGCGGTCGATCTGGTTGATGGCCGTGTTGACCTCGCCCAGGGTCACCGCCTGCTCCTGCGCCGAGTTGGAGATCTCGGAGACCAGGCCGCTGACCTCGACGATCTGGCGCACGATGCTGTCCAGCGCCTCGCCCGTGCGGCCCACCAGGGTCACGCCCTCGCCGACCTGCCGGGTGGAGGTCGAGATCAGGGTCTTGATCTCCTTGGCCGCCTCCGCCGAGCGCTGGGCCAGCGCGCGGACTTCCGAGGCCACGACCGCGAAGCCCTTGCCGGCGTCGCCGGCCCGGGCCGCTTCCACGCCGGCGTTCAAGGCCAGCAGGTTGGTCTGGAAGGCGATCTCGTCGATGACGCCGATGATCTGGCTGATCTGGTTGGACGAGGTTTCGATCCCGCCCATGGCCGCCACGGCCTCGGCGACCACCTGGTTCGAGAGCGCGGCGGCTTCCCGCGCCTCGCCCACCACCTCGACCACGCGGCGGGCGCCGATGGCGGTCTGGCGCACGGTGGCGGTGATCTCGTCCATCGCCGCGGCGGTCTCGGCGAGGCTCGCGGCCTGCTGCTCGGTGCGCTGCGACAGGTCGCCGATCGCGCCGGCGATCTGGTCGGAGCCGCGGCGCACGCCGCCCACGTCGCCTTCGATCTCGCGCAGGGCCACGGCCAGCTTGCCGACCGCGGTGTTGAGGTCGGTCCGCAGCTGCTCGTAGGACTCGTTGAACCGGTCGTCGACGGTGAAGGACAGGTCGCCGCGGGCCAGGCGCGCCAGGCTCTCGGCCAGGCGGCGAACCACGGCCTCGCGTTCCTGGTCGGCGCGGGCCTGGGCGTCGGCGTGGATGCGGCGGCTGGTCTCCTCGGCCTCGCGCGCGTCGCTGGCCTGCAGGTTGGCGGCCTCGGCCTCGCGGATCGCCTCCTCGGCCCGAGCCAACGAGGCCGACGAGGCGGCGAACATGCGGTTCACGCTGCTGGTCACCCAGATCAGGATCGCGGCCTCGACGACCAGGATCACGGCGTGCACCAGCACCCGGCCCAGGCTGGCCGAGCCCGGGAACACCGCGGCCGGCAACAGGTAGCTCAGGGTCAGGTGATGCACGGCCACGGTCGCCGCCGCCGCCGCGATCACCGCCCAGTCGCAATAGATCACCAGCAGGGCGAGCGCCGCGAAATAGGCCATGTGCATGTCGAGCTGCCAGGGGCCCGCGCCGGCCGCCGCCACCAGCAGCGACACCTCGGCCATCAGGCCGACGCCGGTCAGGGACCGGCCCAGCGAGGTGGCGCCGGCCCACCGCATCGCCGCGGTGACGGCCAGGCCGACGCCGACGGCGGCGACGGCGAAGCCCAGGATCGGCAGGCCTTCCACGGCCCGGGCGGCGACGATCACCGCCGCCAGGATCCAGGTGGAGGTGGTGGTGAGGACCGCGCCGGCGCGGCGCTGGGCGTCGAGGTTCGCGAAAAACAGGCTCATGGACTCTGTCTGGGGCTCGGGTTGGGCTGGGGCGTCGCGCAGATGCCGGCCAGGCTGGGGTCGAGGAGAAGCCACGCGCCGGCGTCGTGCAGCCGGGCCGCGAGGCCGGGCCTGCCGCTCTGCAGCACGACCAGGAACGGCGCCGCGCCCACGGCGGCCAGGTCGCCCGCCCGCGCCGCGGCGTCGAGCGTGCGGCCGGGCGGCCACCAGGGTGGGAAGACCGCCAGGTAGCGGTCCGACGCGGTGGGCAGGGTCGACATCGCCAGCGCCATCAGCAGGCTGACCGCGATCGCGGCGCCGATGGCGAGGACGCCACCGGCCTTCGGACCCATTTGGGCCGCCTGGCTGGCGCTGGTCGGCACGAGGCTCTCCGGGAAAGCCCGACGGAATGGTCAGGCTTGAAGCCCAGTCATTGCCGCCCCAACACCGGTGAAATCGTTAGCGGGCGTTCACGCGCGCGCAATTGTCACACGCGCCGAACGCGAGGGCTCGAACGCCGGCAACCTGGGGCCATCGCATTCAAGAGCCCTCCTCCATCGAGGAGGAGGGAACCACATTTCAGCGTTCCGAACTCGGCAGGCTCTGCTCCCGGCGTTCCGCTTCGCTCCAGCCGGGATGACGTCGTCAGACCAGCGCCCCGTGGCAGTGCTTGAACTTCTTGCCGGAGCCGCAGGGGCAGGGGGCGTTGCGGCCGGTGTCTTCCCAGTTCTCCGGCAGCGACGTCACCGGCAGGGCCTCGCGCTGCTCGGCCGACAAGCCGTCGGGCAGGGCGCCCATGGTCGCCGCGTTCTCGCCGGTCAGCGGGTCCAGGTGGACCTCCTGGTACTGGCCCGGCATCGGCGGCGGCGGCGCCTCGAACTGGAACTCCACCGTCATCAGCCAGCGGGTCACGTTCTGGCGCAGGTCGACCAGCAGGCCCTCGAACAGGCTGAAAGCCTCGGTCTTGTACTCGTTCAGCGGGTCGCGCTGGCCATAGCCGCGCAGGCCGATGACGTTCCGGAGGTGGTCGAGGTGCATCAGGTGCTCGCGCCACTGCACGTCGATCATCTGCAGCACGAAGCTCTTCTCGACCGTGCGCATGTGCGCGCCCACCTGGGCGTCGCGCTCGGCGGCGCGGGCGTCGGCGGCGGCGTTGATCCGCTGCTCGATCTCCTCGTTGGCGATGCCGTCCTCGGCCGCCCATTCCTTCAGCGGCAGCTCCAGGCCCAGGAACTCGCGCACGTGGTGGTCCAGGCCCGCGATGTCCCACTGCTCGGCATAGGCCTTGGGCGGCAGGTGGCGGTTGACGAAGTCGTTGATGGTGTCCTGGCGCATCTCGGCCACCACCTCGGAGATGTCCTCCGCCGCCATGAACTCGGCGCGCTGCTCGAACACCGCCTTGCGCTGGTCGTTCACCACGTCGTCGTACTTGAGCAGGTTCTTGCGGATCTCGTAGTTGCGCTGCTCGACGCGCTTCTGGGCCGTGGCGATGGCGCTGTTCAGCCACTTGTGGGTGATCGCCTCGCCTTCCTGGACGCCGAAGGTGCGCATGATCCCGTCCAGCCGCTCGCCGGCGAAGATGCGCAAGAGGTCGTCCTCGCAGGACAGGAAGAACTTCGAATGCCCCGGGTCGCCCTGGCGGCCGGTGCGGCCGCGCAGCTGGTTGTCGATGCGCCGGCTCTCGTGGCGCTCGGTGCCCAGCACGAACAGGCCGCCGGCGGCCAGCGCCTCAGCCTTCCTGTCGGAGATCTCGGCCTCGATCTCGGCCTTGTGCTTCAGCGCCATCTCCGGCGTCACCTCGACGCCCAGGCTGCGCTGCTCCTCGCGCCAGTCTGCCAGCTTCATGTCGACGTTGCCGCCCAGCTGGATGTCGGTGCCGCGGCCGGCCATGTTGGTGGCGATGGTCACCGCGCCCGGCACGCCGGCGTCGGCCACGATCTTGGCTTCCTGCTCGTGATAGCGCGCGTTCAGCACGCTGTGCGGGATGCCCTTGACGGTCTTGCCGGCGGCGTTGGTGAAGCTGTGGGCCTTCAGCATCTCCGACAGCTCTTCGGACTTCTCGATCGAGACCGTGCCCACCAGGATCGGCTGGCCCCGCTTATGGCAGTCCTCGATCAGGGCGATGATCGCCACATGCTTCTCGGCGGCGGTGCGATAGACCTCGTCGTCGTCGTCGATCCGCGCGATCGGCCGGTTGGTCGGGATCTCGGTGACATCCATCTTGTAGATGTCGAGGAATTCCTGGGCCTCGGTCGCCGCCGTGCCGGTCATGCCCGACAGCTTCTCGTAGAGGCGGAAGTAGTTCTGGATGGTCACCGAGGCCAGGGTCTGGTTCTCGGGCTGGATGACGGCGCCTTCCTTGGCCTCGATGGCCTGGTGCAGGCCTTCCGACAGGCGGCGGCCATGCATCATCCGGCCGGTGAATTCGTCGATCAGCACCACCTCGCCGGCGCGGACGATGTAGTCCTTGTCCAGCTGGTAGATCACGTTGGCGCGCAGCGCCTGGTTCACGTGGTGCACCGCCGAGACGTTGGCGGCGTCGTAGAGGCCGGCGGTGTCCGGCGCCAGGTGGCCGCCCGCCTGCAGCATCTCCTCGATCTTCTCCGAGCCCTCCTCGGTCAGGATCACCTGCCGCTGCTTCTCGTCGAAGTCATAGGTCGTGGGGTCCTTGATCAGCTCTTTGATCAGGGCGTCGACGATCTTGTAGAACTCGCTGCGGTCCTCGGTCGGGCCCGAGATGATCAGCGGCGTGCGCGCCTCGTCGATCAGGATCGAGTCCACCTCGTCGACGATCGCGAAGTTGTGGCCGCGCTGGACCATCTCCTCGGCGTCATAGACCAGGTTGTCGCGCAGGTAGTCGAAGCCGAACTCGTTGTTGGTGCCATAGGTGATGTCGGCGTTGTAGGCCGCCTGCCGCTGGCCCTGGCTCAGGCCGTGGACGATCGTCCCCACCTCCAGCCCCAGGAAGCGGTAGACCTGGCCCATCCATTCGGCGTCGCGCTGGGCCAGGTAGTCGTTGACGGTGATGACGTGGACGCCCTTGCCGGCGAGCGCGTTCAGATAGACCGGCGCCGTCCCCACCAGGGTCTTGCCTTCGCCGGTCCGCATCTCGGCGATCCCGCCCTGGTGCAGCACCATGCCGCCCACCAGCTGCACGTCGTAGTGGCGCTGGCCCAGCGTCCGGCGCGCCGCCTCGCGCACCACGGCGAAGGCCTCTTCCAACAGGTCGTCCAGGCTCGCGCCGCCGGCCAGCCGGTCGCGGAACACCTGCGTCTGCATCCGCAGCTCGTCGTCGCTCATCGCCTGGACCTTGGGCTCCAGGGCGTTGATCTTCTGGACGCGGGCCGTCATCGACTTGACCTTGCGGTCGTTGGAGGAGCCGAAGACGCGTTGGAAAATGCTCAAGGGAATGGTCCGTGAGGCGGCGATAAGGCCCTTCGCCCGCCTCTAGAATTTCGCTCTTTTGGGGCGTGGGTGACTTAAGGACGGCTGGCGCTCAAGTCAACGCGGCGGGGGTTTGGGGCGGAGGGTGGTGGTCGGGCGACGCAACCGCAACTGGGATTGTGGCTAGGCTCAGCTCAATCTTGACCGCTCGCAAAAGGAAGGCTTCGGAGGTAGGCGCGCATGGCGGCTTCCGGGTCGAGCGCCTGACCTTCCTGAATCCAACCGCTCGCAACCGCTTCGGCGTGAAGGACAGCCAGTAAGACAGGGTCTTGGACGAACAGCCCGAAGAGCATTTCCCGGACCCGGATAGCGAACTCCGGGAAGCGCTGGAAGCGGCTGACGATCGGATCGAAGTCGTCCCAGAGGCCGTTCATGTCGTCGGCTTCCCAGACCCTTTTCAGCGCTTCGTTTGAGGTCATTGCCTGATCGAACCGCCGCTGCATCATCACCCACCATCCAGGTCCTTCGGTTTCCCCGCCCATGAACCGGCGTCGGAAGCCTTCAGGAGTCGCGACCCTGCGATCAAGCATCGCGACCTCGAAGGTCGCCAGGGCGAGCGGATGGGTGGCTTCAGCGCAGGCCGCGGCGAGAGTGCCCGCCGCAGGCATCCGCGCCAGGATTGACAACAGGAATGGCGGGTTGGGAAGCGGCGCCTGAATGAGATTCATGAAGGGCGGTTGCATGGAGCGGCGTTCGCGTGCGACCCAGGCCAGAGCAGCTCGCTTGAAGCGGATCACCTCCACCGCCGCTGCGTGGCCCACCTCGCCCAACGGCACCTCTCGGATCAACTCCTCGAGTGCATCCAGTCCACATTGTACCAGCTCGCGCAGGATCGGCGGCGGAAACAGTCTGCTGGCGAAGCGGTTGGCGGTGCGGGCGTGGATGTCGTCCACTATTTCGTCGGCGCCTGCGCCGACAGTTGCGAACTGACGGCGCCCGGCATCCCGCATGGGCGCCTCCAGGGGCGGCAGAAATCGGATCGCCAGAAGCCTGGCCGCCGCGACCGCAAACTTGTTCGTGCCGGCGGCACCAAACTTCTCCGGCAACCCGCGCTCCCCGCTGCACTGGTCTCGCCCATGTGCAGCCCCACTGCGCAGCACCGAACGTCGCAATCTTGTCCTTAGTTAAGCTTGGCCCAGGTTGCGGTTTTCGCCAAGGATTACCTGAGGCTGCACCAGAGTCTTGCCGCTGTCGAAAAAGATGACTCCCCTATCAATCAAAAAAGTGGATTGTCGTTTGCGCAAATTGGTTTACATCAAACAACCCATCAAACACGCGCGCCGGGTTCCCGAGCGCGCCGCGGGACGCTGGGGGATGCGTTCCGGACATGGAGGTCTTGATGGGCGACACACCGAGCACGGGCGAGGAGTCTGTCCTGGAGACCCCCACAACCCCAGAGACCGGTGACGCCTCGCGAACAACGGATATTAGGTTCCTGGCCCGGCTGAACGGCCGGGTAAACGAGGCTGCGATTCTAGTCAGCGTGGCGCTGGCCAACAGCGGTATCGCGGACTTCCACCCTACCGCCATGAGTACGCCTTCGGTCGCCGGCGTTTCGAGTTGGCCGCGGGCGGTAGTCGAGGGCAGTCTTCAAAGGCTTGGTGAGCTGCGCAACGCGTTCCAGCAACCTTGGCTGCCCGTGGGCGATCAGGACGGCTTGATCCGCGAAGCCTTCGTCCTGCTGGCCGGGCTGACACCGACGCCCGCTCTGTTGATCGACTTCTTCGACAGCGATCCGGACGACGCTCGTCAGGCGCTGGACGCCTACCTCGCCATCCTCGAGGGCCAAGTCCGCTTGGTGGCGCGCCTAGCGGCGCGGGACGACCGCAAGATGCCGACGGTCGCCTCGGCCGCGGTTCCGTCAGATGTGTTGGCAGAGGCTGGAGAGCTGCTGAGTCTCAGCCAGGCGGCCAAGCGTCTGGGCCTGACGCGGCAAGCCCTGCACACACGCGTCAAGAAGCGCCAAGTCTTGGCCCTGATGCAGCGCAAGAACCTGTTGCTGCCGGCCTTTCAGTTCGTCAGCCATGGATCCCAGATCGCGGTCGTTGAGGGTCTGAAGGATGTGATCGCGCCATTCTTGAAGTCCGGCGGCGCAGACGCGGTCGCCGCGCTGCGCTTCCTCCAAACTTACCACACAGAACTAGGCGCCACGCCGGCCAACGCCCTTCGCCAAGGCCGGCGCACCGAGGTGGTGCGGGCGGCCGTCCGGACGGCGGCGGGTGACGATGGCTGACGGTTAAGGCGCCGCGACGGGCGCTGCGTCGGCTGCCGTGCAGGGAAATCTTTTTGATGCAGTTGACGTCGTCAAATTTGACGTCAAACATGTGCTCCGTGATGGCGCATGTGGACCTCTCCGGGCGAGTCCCCAGCGCGGCCTGGGAGGAAGAACATGCCCCGTCCGACGGAACTGGTTACCGGTGCGCTGAAGTTCGGGGTATGTGTCGCGGCGATTTCGGTCGCTCAGGCTTGGGAACCTGGGGCGGTGACAACCGGCGCCGCGGCAGGCGCGACCATCGGTATGCTGGCGCAGGACATTGCTAAGCATGTGCTCGGCGATGTCGCCGACAACGGCCTGTCTGCGGGCCTACGTATGGTCGGCGGCCCCTCCGCCTCGGACTTTGCTGGAGGTCGGGCGCTTGTCCACGTTCTGGAGTCGGTCCAGATCGCCGGTATCAAACGCCTGCTCCACATCTTCGAGGGTGAGATCAAGCTGCTTCGACCGGGCCACGAGCGGGAAGCGGCGACGTCCTTCGCCAATGTCGTCCGGGCGTGGATCAAAATGGCGGAAAAGGGCGCGAACGCCAGCACGGTCACAGACGGCGAACAGATAGCCCGCGGTGTTGCCCTGCTCGGCACTCGCCTGCCGGGCGAACAGAACCCGGATACCCTGTTGGAACGCTGTGCTCTGATCGCGCGGGACGCCATGTGGGCCCGTGTCGAGCTGACCATGACCGCGATGAAGGTGGCCATCCCGCCGCGCTTCAAGGAACTGTTCGACGGTGGCGCCAGCGCTGGTGCCGGCTGGTGGGGAGAGGTGCAGTCAGCCTTCGCACAGAAAATCACGGCGGACGAGCAGGTCCGAATCCTCTGGGACTCCTCCTCGCTGGCTCGGATCGAGATCCTATCCCAGTCGACCCACGAGGGGGTGCAGCGCATCGATGCCACCTCAATCGAAGTCCTTCGTCTTCTTCAGATGGTGGCCGACCTCATCAGCGAAATGGCTGAGAGCCAAACGGCCTTCCAGACTCGCGCGATGACCATCTTGAACCGGCTGATCGAATTGGATCCCGCCGTGCGCACGCCGGTGGCGAGGGTCTAGGAGCAAGATTAGAAGCCTCCGACCTGGCCACCAATCGACAGAATATCGCCGACGATGTTCCCGGCACGCTACGTCACACCAAGCCGGCGTTAAGTCAAAACTCGCCCTACGTCCGCATCTGACGCACCCACCTGATCCACTCGCGCCCGCATGTTGGACGCGCTCATCATCACCGAAGCGGAGGCCGCGGGCCTGTCCGAGCTGGCGGCGCTGGACCTCGCCATGGCGCGGGACTTCGCGGCGCGGGCCCAGGCGGCGGAGGATCCTGAGACCGCCAACGCCCTGGCGCGCAGCTATCAGCGGATGGCGCGGTCCTACCGCCAGAGCCTGGCTCTGAAGGCGCGCCTGCGGATGGAGACCATCGCCGCCGACCGCGAGGCGCCGTCCCGGGACCGCGCATCCACTGGCGGGTCTGGCGACGCCTTCGCCACCCAGCAGAACGACCTGCGGATCGACCTGCGCGCCGAAGAGCTGATCGACGCCGTGGAGCGGGTGATCTGGGCCGAGCACGAGCCGGCCGAACGGGAGGACGACGGCGTCCACGCCGCGCTCCTGGACCGCTTCGACACCCTGCTGGAAGCGGCCATCCAGGACCCGCGCTTCGGTCTGGAGCCGCTGGACGACCAGGTGGCCGCCACCTGCGCGGCCCTGGGCCTCGACCCCGACCGCGCCCGCCGCTGGCGCGACCTGCCGGCGCCGGACTTTCCCGACGACGGGCGCGAGCCCGCGCCGCCCTTCGAGGGCTCAGGGTAACCGGCCACATCGCGCCGCAGGCGCTGTCCTATCTGAACACGAAGACCACCAAGGACACGAAGACCACGAAGGCGCCCGGGCCTGCCCGCGCGCCCGCGCCTGCACGACCCCTTCGTGGTCTTCGAGTCCTTCGTGCTCTTGGTGTCCAAAACCGCCGTCGCTGTCGCGCCGGCCTTTCCAGCTATCCGCCCGCCGACTGCCGCCTGGGAAACGCCCAGTTGCGGAAGGGCTCGAAGTGGGAGCCGGTCCAGGCCTGGGCGGTGACGCTCAGCGTGTCGTCCGTGGCCTCGATCACCGAGAAGGAGGCCGGCACGCCGCGGGTGCGTAAGGACAGGGTGCCGGCGCCGGCCACATAGCTGCAGCCTGCGCCATAGGGCAGGGGCCGGGCGAAGGGGTTGTGCAGATGGCCGGTCAGGATCAGGTCGACGCCCGCCTCGCACAGGGCCCGGGTCGCCGCGTCGCCGCGATGGACGCCGCCGCTCACCGGCGCGCCCTCCACATCGATCAGCGGGTGGTGGCAGGCGAACACCCGCAGAGAGGCGTCGGCGCGGCCGAAGCGGGCGGCGACGCCCTCGATGGCGGTGAGGTTGATGGCGCCTTGGGCCCAGTTCAGCCGGGGCTGCGCGCCGCGCGCGGTGTTGATGGCGCAGGCCACCAGGCCCGGCCCCTCGAACTCGGCGGCGTCGTCGGCGCCGATGAAGCGGCGCCAGCGGTGAAAGGGCTGCAGGCTGCGAAGCGCCAGGTTGTAGTAGGGCGTGTCGTGGTTGCCGGGCGTCACCAGGATCGGCCGCGGCAGCCGATCCAGCCAGGCGCGCGCGGCGCGGAACTCGTCCGGCCGGCCGGCGAGGGTGATGTCGCCGGTGACCACGGTCAGCGTCGGCTTGAGCGCGTGCGCCATCAACAGCGCCGCCTCGACGGCGGCGCGGTCCTCGAGGCCGAAGTGGACGTCGGTCAGGTGGACGATGCGCACGGTGTCGGGGCGCAGGGCGGCCGGCGCGGGGGTCACGCGACCGCGGGCTCGTCCGACGGGATGGCCAGGGCGCGGAAGGCGCGCGGCCGGATGCGGGTCTCCACCTCGTGGCCGAAGCGGAAGAACTCGCGGTCGAGGATGCCGGGGCTGGGGGCGGCGGACGACACCTGGCCGGTGACGCAGCGCCAGACCGTCACCTCCGGGTCCTCGCGCCAGTCGCGCAGCAGGTAGTTCATGGCCAGCCGGATCCCCGCCTTGGTGTCGTGCAGGTCCAGCAGGGCGACCTCGAGGGCGCCCGCGTCGGTGTCCAGGGCCCGCGAGATCATCGGGCAGATGAAGCCCACCGCCATGCCGGAGCCGATCTCCTGAGTGTCGCACCTATAGCTCAGGCGCGTCTCGAAGGCGCGCCGATAGGCGACCTGGGCCTCGCGCTGGGCGCGGTTGAAGTCGCGCGCCCGCACCGCCTCGCGCGCCCGCGCCCACAGGGCGCCGGAGCCCAGGATCGCCGAGCAGAAGAACACCCGGCCGCCGACCTCTCCGCCGTGCACCCAGCGCACCTCGCCGTGGGTCAGCGCCGTCGCCAGGGCCTCGTGCCAGGGCCGCGGTCCATAGAGCGCCCGGCCGAGCTTGTTCATGGTGCCGCCGGACAGGGGCGCCACGATCGGCCCGTCCGGGCCGCACAGCTCGGCCACCGTGCGCGCCGTGCCGTCGCCGCCGATCACCACCACCAGGTCCGGGTCGGTGTCGATGGCGCTGCGGATGGTCTGTTCGAACTGGCCGGAGACCAGTTCGCTGACCTGGTGGTCCAGGCCCAGTTCGGCGAACAGGGCGTCAAGCTCCGCCGCCGTGGTGGGCCCGACGCTGCCGGACGCGGGGTTGATCAGCGCGT